>CAXBHV010001796.1:0-1670 GCA_963974855.1 uncultured Rhodopirellula sp.
CAAATTTGCAAGTTCTTCGTTAGCATGGTCGAGTTCATCAGACGGCTGGACTGCAGGCACCATCATTTCCGATCCGGTCAACATCGGGCCACTCGCTGCAAAACTGTCGTCCTCGTCGATTGGACTACTTTGTGCCATCGGTTCAGCGCTAACTCGTGACGACGATCCCTTGTTGAATGATCCGTCAAACGGCCAGAATCCTAGATCCGGAGCTTTGCCGAGCCAGAGCAGGATTCCACCGGCCAATGGAAGAGCCACCAGCGGCCCCATCGCAACACCGATCAATGTTTTGATTGGCGATGACTTTTTCCGTTTGTAGTTGGAAACCGGCACCGACTTGACCTTCATCGGCATCAGCGGAGCCCCCCCACGATCCGATGCGCCGAGTGCAGCGTCGCCCGCATCATCGCGTGACAGGAAATCCATCGTCTCGGGTTCATCTTGACTGCCGTCATCAAAGCCTAAATCGTCTTGCTCTGATCCGTCATCATCCGAGCTGTCAAAACCGAAGCCGGACTCATCGGCTTCGATCGTCAATTCCGTGTTATCGTCCCAGGTCTCATCGATCGAATCGTTTTGTGCGTGGGGCGCTAGGGACGAGACAGCTGAACTAGCAGCGATTGGCGCCGCCGCCGCGTGCAATGACATACTCGCCACCCCGTCGCCAGCATCGAGGAACAACGGTTGCCCGTCGGCCGAGATCAATTCCACCATCGGTGGCAATTTATCGATGATTTCGCTGGCAGGATACAGTTCGCCACACCACGGACACTGGGCGGTCGCATCCTCAGGCACCGCCGCCGTTGGCAAGCCAATCGTTTCACCACAGCGCGGACAATTGCACGTCAACATTCAATAACCCCAATTCAGAAAAGAGACCGCCTGATTGTAACCCGCAATGATGCGAAAAGCAGTGGCAAACAGCGTCTTGTGAATCATTAATCAGCCTTCCAGACCGTATAGCTTCCGCAGCTTTCCTGTCAGGTAGCCGATCAACGCGTCTGCGGAGAGCGGCTCTCCAGTCGCCCGCAATACCAACGAGTCGCCGGACTCGCATTGACCTCGCTCGTGAATTCGCCCGCGAAGCCAAGTCAGCAAGGGCTCGAACTCGCCACGAGCAAACATCTCATCAAAACCACCTAGCTCCGCCTCGGCCGCATTGAACAACTGGGCGCTCGCCAAATTGCCCAATGTGTACGTCGGAAAATAACCAATTAAACCAGCACTCCAATGGACATCCTGAAGCACTCCATTTGCAGGTGAGGGTGCACAGACCCCCAGGTCGTTTTTATATCTTGCATCCCACGCAGCGGGCAAATCATCGACCGCCAGCGTCCCGCCGATCAGTTGTTGCTCGAGATCAAAGCGAATAATGATGTGCAAGTTGTAGGTTGCCTCGTCCGCTTCGACTCGGATTAACGACGGTTGAATTTGGTTGATCGCAAAGTGAAAATCGTCCAGCGAGACGTCGTCCAGCGTCGGTGAGAATGTTTTTTTGGTTCGATCGAACAACCACTTCCAAAACGGCCGGCTGCGTCCAACTTGGTTTTCCCACAATCGCGATTGCGACTCGTGAATTCCCAGCGAGCAATACGATCCAGGTGGCAATCCGAACCAATCGGACCGCATCCCTTGCTCGTACATCCCGTGCCCCGCTTCGTGCAATGTGC
>CAXBHV010001797.1:0-1667 GCA_963974855.1 uncultured Rhodopirellula sp.
GGATTGCGATTTTCATCTCCTTGTGGGGCCGCCCCCTCGGGCCAACACTCATCAAATGGCTCGGTCTTGAGAATCGGCCACTCGTGAGCATTGCCTAGCGCCGCCACTAAATCGACCGTCGCGCCGGCATCTCGCCAGACAAAACTGACGCCGTCTCCATTGGTCGGATTGTGAGTGAAGCAACTTGTGAAATAACGCTCACCGCGACGTGCGTCAGGGTACAACGGCGTATCCGGCGAGTACGGACCGTAATGCGCTTCCATCAGAGGCGAAGGCCGATAGAAAACACGGACCAACGCGTCGGTACCGGCTTGCCAATCGAGGCGAAACTCTTGTCCCTTGTAAAAGAAACGAGCCTTGTTTTGCGGATCAAGCACGCCACCGCCACCGTATTCGCCGGGACCATAGAACGCTCGAAGCAAGTCGCCCTGCGGTGACCAAAGTGAGACTCGCTTGGGATGAAAGTCATTCTCGGCAACCCACAGGCGGCCTTGGCCATCGACGCCGAGGCCATTGGGATGATTCATTTGCTGCGGATCATACAGGCCTGCTTTCGGCTCGCCCGATTTGCCAAGCGTGCGTAAAAATCTGCCGTCCGGTGAGAAAACCTTTACTTGATGTGAGTGCCCCTGATCGCTGATGTAGTAGTTTGCTTCATCATCAAGGGCGATATGGCGAGGATCATCCAATCCCGTGGCAATGATCGTCTCCGCAGGCGAATCCTGGTTGTCAAAACGCACCACTTTCGTCCCGCTCAGTGCGAGCAATCGTCCTTGTTGGTCATAGGCCAGCCCGCGTGGGTTTTCGATCGATTGGGTGCGAATCGTCTTTCCGCTGGCAATTTCGATGAACCGAATTTCATTTTGGCGAATGAGCGAACATGCAATGACACCGTCATGTGCCGCGATACCCGCCAACACAAACTTTCGATCGCCGCCATCAAAGTCGACCAGCCTTGGCAGAGGATGGGTGCCCTGCGGATGCTTGTCTGGACGTGGATCATCCCCTAGTTGCAGCTTCAGAATCGGCTTGTCTTGGAATTCACGCGACTTCGCCGTGATACGAAGCTCTCCGTCCCAGATCGAGGCGACGTAGCAGAGGTGATCCGCGACCGCCTTGGGGCCAAGATCAACGGTCAACGTGGGCGCACCGGTCCAATTTCCCCCGACCCACCCTTGGCCGCCAATCTTTTTGCCGTCTTCGGCCAACCATTGCAAACCATGCCCTCCTTCGGCAACGAAGGCCCCCATGAAGACGAGTGGTTGGCCATCGCGCGTGCGACTGGCGGGAACGCAAGCGATGCTGGTCGGCGGTGTGTGGTTCGTCATCCAGCAACCGGTCTTGTCAGCGGTCTCCCAGGCGGGATGACCCGCGCTATAAACGCTTTGCTCGTAAGTCAGTTCCAATGGTTTGCGAGTCAGTCCGCGTACCGTGTAGGTGCCCGGCGCGACAAACCGTGTCGGCAGTTGATAGAGCCCATGCCGAGCGGCTTCGGGATCACGCAGCAAATCGTCGCTGCCGTCCCACCACACAACATTCTCACCGGCCGGGAACGCAGTCTCGCTGACAAGATTGCGGACGCGACGTCCCTGTTCGTCTTCAATCACCAGCGTGACGACGCCTGGTTCAGCGAGCGTGAACTTAACGGGGATGGGGGGCGGAATCTC
>CAXBHV010001798.1:0-1659 GCA_963974855.1 uncultured Rhodopirellula sp.
GTTACATCAGCAACCGGAGTTGGCGATACCGGTTTCGGTCAAGGCGTCGCATCGGGTGATTTCAATGAAGACGGATTCCCCGATCTGTTCTTCGCTAACTTGGGGAAAAATCGGCTGCTGAGAAACAACGGCGACGGAACGTTTACCGACTGTACCGAATTGCTTGGTGATCGTGCGACCAACTGGACAACCAGCGCGTCGTTTTTTGACATCAACGGGGACGGATACACGGATCTGTTTGCGACAAACTATTGCGACACAGTTCCGTCGGTGGGCCAAGCCTGTCTCAACGACGAGGGGCTGCTTGGCCCTTGTCACCCGTTGAAATTCCCGGCTAAGGGCGACCAAGTGTTTGTTGCCCGAAGCGATGGGCAATTCACGGACGTTAGCAAAAAGTGGCTGCCGAACGTATCGATTGGTCGCGGACTCGGCATGATCGCTGGGACTCTTGATGGTAAGAACATGGGCGTGTTGATTGCCAACGACATGTCCGCCAATCACTATTACACGTTTGCCGACGGTAAGGATCAGCTCAACGAAAGTGCGGCAATTCGCGGACTCGCAGTCGATGGCCGCGCGATGACCCAGGCATCCATGGGGATTGCCGCGAGCGACCTTGATGATGATGGCGACCTCGACTTCTACGTCACGGGTTTTTCCCGCGAATACAATATCTTTTACGAACAAATATCACCCGGGTTCTGGCGTGACGAGACCAGCCGAATGAAGCTTGTTCAGCCAACCCTCATGACCGTCGGTTTTGGGACGCAAGCAATCGATCTGGACAACGATGGCGTTAAGGAAATCGCTGTAACCAATGGACACATCGGTGAGTTCAATGATCCCAGCCATCCACCCTACAAGCAACCTTTTCAGCTATTCAGTCGCAGCCAGCAGGGTGCATTCAAGCTGCTAAATGACGACGCCTGGGGTGAGTATTTTCGTGGATCACATGTCGGTCGCGCGATGTGGACAATGGATGTCAATCGTGATGGCAACCAAGATTTATTGATCACGCATGCCTACGAGCCCATCTGTTTACTCGTCAATCAAACGCAGCAGAACAACCACAAGATCGCGTTTCGTCTGGTCGGTACCCATAACCAGCGAGACGCGATCGGCGCGGTTGTTCGCTTCGACTGTGGCGGACGACAACAAACTTTATGGGCGCTAGGTGGAGATGGATATCTCAGTTGCAATCAAAAAGTTCTCCGTGTGGGGCTGGGCGAAATCGACCAAATCAGCAACGTAACGGTCACTTGGCAGAACGGTAGTGTTGATGAACTCGGGACACTCGCTGCGGACTCCGAGTATCTCGTCGTCCAAGGAACCGAAGTGCCATTCGAGACTCCGTTCTAACGATTCATCGCAATTTGGCGAGTTTCAGCAGCTTTTTTGCACTTAGGCACCGCTGCAAAAATCGATGCCAATTCAAAAATCGACGAAAATGCGCCAATCTGTAGCGACAGCCCAACGCAATGTATAGACTAGGTCGGTCGACTCGCGTGTAGCGAGTTGAAATTTGCCTACTTAGGCAAGTTATCGATCAGTACTCTAGTGTTGAGGACCGCAGAATGAAGAATGTGTTTTTAGCGTGCGTTGCAATCATCTGTTTATCGTCGTTTTCTTTTGTTGGTTGTGGCTCGGGAACATCAACGA
>CAXBHV010001799.1:0-1657 GCA_963974855.1 uncultured Rhodopirellula sp.
AGACATGGAAAACGCCGCTCTATCAGAGATAATCGATGTGTAGACACCAATGCCCAAAGGGGAGGTGAAAATGGTTTTGCCCTCCCACTGGGAGGGTCGGCCGCACGATGCGGTCGGGGAGGGCCGGTGAAACGATGCTTGTACACTCCACCCCCGCGAGACCGCAAATGACTCTGGGGAAGCACACATATTCGCTGCAACAGGTAAAACTTCCCCAATCCGCCTCGGAATACCTGATATCCGGCTTTCGTTTGTTGATGCAGTGCCCTACGGCGATTATTGTCAAAGGACGCGAGCTGTATAAGTTGCGTAGTTCACCCATCTTTTCGCAAAGTCGCCTCCTCAGGCTGAGTGATGAAAAAAACAAATCGTATTGCTGTCCTCGTTGTTTTCGCCGCCCTGTTCTCTCTGGGAACCGGCCAAGTTTCGGCCCAGACACAGCTGGCGGGTGTCGACGTGGACGCCCAAGGCATCTTGAAGGTCAAACAATTTGACCCTCGTCTGGCCAACCAGCGGCTGATCGAAGCTCGAAATCATGCCGATACCGGAGTGATGCAGACGAGCAAATTGCGAAAAGTCTCGCTCAACCGACTCGAAGCCGCGATCGCCAATCAACTTGAGGCCGGTGGCACGATTTCCGAGGACATGCAGGCCTTGGCCGGTTTGACGTCGCTCGAATACGTTTTCTTCTACCCCGACACCAAAGACATCGTTGTCGCCGGTCCCGCCGAAGGATTTGTCGCCGATCCCACCGAACGATTGGTGGGCATCCAGTCCGGAAAGCCGACCGTTTTGCTCGAAGACCTCGTGACCGCCCTGCGGGCTTATGCCCCTGGTGCGAAACCAACTTCGTTAATCAGCGTTTCGATTGATCCCACCACCGAAGGATTGCAGCGGATGCAGCGATTCTTGGCCTCGGTTCGCGGCCGGGTTCAGCCCAGTGACGCCGAGCGATTGGCGATGGGACTGAAAGACAACTTAGGGCTGCAAACGGTCACGATCAAAGGCATCCCCAACTCCTCTCACTTTGCCCGAGTATTGGTCGAAGCCGATTATCGCATGAAATTGGTCGGCATCGGATTGGAGCGACTTCCTGTTCGTTTACAAAGTTACGTCGATCGTGCGAACCCGAACACGGTAGCGTCTAACGCGATGGAGCGTTGGTATTTCCAACCCAATTACGACGCGATCTCGGTCAGCGAAGACGGCTTGGCGATGCGAATCAACGAGCGAGGCGTGGAGCTCGTCGGTGCCAACGAACGCGTTGCCGATGGACGTCGGATGCAGGTCGCGGGCAAGGTGAACCGGGCCAGCCAAACGTTCTGCAAAGATTTCACAACGGCGTTTCCTGAGATCGCGAAAAAAGTTCGCATCTATGCCGAGCTTGCTCAATTGATTGACGTCGCTGTCGCAGCCGCCTACATCCAAGAGCAAGATTTTTACGGTCAAGCCGACTGGTCGATGCCAGTGTTGCAAGACGAATCGATGGTTTCTGTTGAAACCTACACGGCTCCTGAGCAAGTCGAAACTGCCGTGAACGCCGTGTGGCGAGGCAACACGCTGATGACACCGCTCGGCGGTGGCGTGAACGTGCAGCCGCGACAAGCTCTGAAAGCCGAGCACGTCAGCAAAGACACCGACGGTCGCGTGGTGAAAA
>CAXBHV010001800.1:0-1654 GCA_963974855.1 uncultured Rhodopirellula sp.
AATAATGTGAAACAGCTCGGTTTGAGCATTCACAATTACCATTCGTCCTACAACCAATTGCCGATGCATGGCGGCGGCACTTGGGTTAACGGAGCGGCGATCGGCAGCGACGTCAGCAACCGCATGGATTTGTCGGCCTGGGTCGGTTTGACTCCGTTTTTTGAACAGCAAGCGTTGTGGGAACAGATCAGCAACCCGCTGGGATCGTATCCCGCGATGGGCCCCGAAACGGACGAAGCAAACTATCAACCCTGGGTCACGGAATTGGCAACGCTGCGTTGTCCGAGCGATCCCGGTGTAGGATTGCCTAGCTTTGGAAGAACCAACTATGCGGTCTGTCTAGGAGATTCGGTCCACTATATGGATCGGGGCCCGCTGGGGATCGTCAGCGACACGACGGTCACGCTCAGCAATCTTGCGACACATGCGACCGAAGCACGTGCAGCTTGCCGAGGTGCGTTTGTATCGCACCAAACGATGCGTTTCCGTGACGTGTTGGATGGGATGTCCAACACGATTTTTGCAGGTGAAATCGCAACGGATCTCGGTGACAACGACATTCGTACGATTGCCGCGATCGGAAATGACGCGTCCGAATTGGTGCGTGAAGAACCCGACTATTGTGTTCACGACGGGTTGGTCGACCCGAATCGTCCTCGATTCTGGCTCGCCGGCGCCGCAACGCTCGCTCCATCAAACCACGGTCGTGGTTATCGTTGGGCGTCCAGCGGTACCTCCTATAGCGGTTTCAACACGATCGTGCCGCCAAACCGTGAGCTCTGTTTTGGGGGGCCCAGCGCCAGCTCGCATGGCGTTGCACCACCGAGCAGCCGACATCAGGGCGGCGTGCATGTGTTGATGGGCGATGGTTCAGTCAAATTTGTGACCGATTCGATCATCGGTGGTGACATTCACCACGAGAATGTTTGGAGTGGTGGAACCGCCGAAAGCGCTCCTGGATCTAGGAGTCCTTACGGTTTGTGGGGAGCTCTCGGCACACGCGCTTCACGAGAAGTCATCAGCGACGACTTCTAGTCCGAATGATCGCCGTCCCCGTCTCGGTAGCGAAAGTCGCCAACGAGCGGTTGATTCAAACCAAATGCAAATTGCAACGGGTGAGCCGCGGGCCGTAAGGCACCGGGTAACGCGTGAGAGCCGGTCGCTCACGCGTCACGGCTCAGGAAATCAACAGGCCGTCAAGACTTTCGGGAATCATCGACGTCGAAATTTCCCGCTCGTTTCACGACCGCGCCAAAGCCGGAGTCGGCTGTGGCAACGTGGCTGACGAGCGTTGAATGATTTGCTGTGCGGCCAACGTCGCGAGCGCCTTTAGCGTTAGTTGCGGATTGATATCGCAACCGGCGGGGAAGATCGAGGTGTCGGCGACCGTCAAGTTCTCAATCGTTTCACCACAGTCGGTCATCATTCGGAAGGTCGTGGGATCGACCACGTCGCCCAGCGACGCACCGCCTTGCGGATGCGTGGTTAACAGATTGACGAATGCGGGACCACGACGGCGAATTTCGCTCAGTCCCCACTCAAAGTCATCCATGTTTCGGATTCGCAGCGGACGGCCGCATCGCATCAGGATCGATTTGGTAGGCAGGTGCAACGTCACGCCGTCGTCGGGCTTGGCGGCCGCGAAATAGATCCG
>CAXBHV010001801.1:0-1651 GCA_963974855.1 uncultured Rhodopirellula sp.
CGTTCGGTCGAAGATCTATTGACGCTGGTCAACGTGCCCGCAGGGACGACCGTTTTCAATACGTCGGACTTGGCCGGCTGGATTGACCGCCCACGCTGGGTGGCTCAGAAGATTGCCTACACGCTAAAGCACATGTCCGCGATCGACACCGTAGACCGGCGTCGCAGCGGAATTATCTATCAATGCAAAGCAGCGTGAAAATCGAAGCTTAACCTCGTTTCAGCCTCCTGTTTTTTGGAGGCGATCGAGGCTGCTGATTGCGAGATTATTTCACTTAGCGCGGCCGTTTGTTGAGAAGGCATCGATCCGCAGTCGTCTGCGTTTGGTGGCAATCGTCGCCTTTTTGATCCCAAGCTTCTTGGCAATCTCTTCGTCGGGCACTTTGCCGAGCATTTTGATTTCTTCGGGAGTCCACGTGTGGCGTTTTCCGTTGATGCGGATGCCGTGACGACTTCGGTAGCCGCTAATGGCGCTGACCGGAATGCCCGTCTTCTCACTGACCTGCGAATCGGGGATCTTGCCGAGCATCTTGATGACTTCAGGGGTCCAGCGTGCTTCGGTGGCTGCGACTGTCGGGTTCTCGATACCAAGTGATTGACGTTTCGCGATCACTTTGCGTCGACCAATCTGCATCCGACGTGCAACTTCGGCGTCGGAAAGTTTGCCCAGCCAATTGAGCTCTTTCTTGGACCATTTACGAGCGGGACGCCCTTTCCGAATGGGGTCGATTCCAAGCGATTCTCGTTTGGACGCCACCGTCGTCGCATCTAGTTCTAATCGCCGACCAATCTCGGCATCCGAGATCTTTCCCAACCACGCGAGTTGCGATTTCGTCCAGCGGTGTCTCAGCTGTTTGCGTGAGTAGCCGAACGGTTCAATGCCGAGTTGGGCACGTTTGCGAGAGACGGCGGTTTTGGTCACCCCCAGCTTCGCTGCAATATCAACATCGGATTGGGTACCCAGTAAGGCAATGTTCTTTTTGCTCCATTTGGTCCATCCGTGTGGGATGATTCCCCGCAGCTGTCGAGCAGCTTGGATGGTCTCGATTGGCCACCCCGACTTATCTGCTAACTCCGAGTCCGGTAGTTTTCCGAGTTTCTTAGTGATGGTTGCCGGAAGTTTTTTCGTCATGAAGAAAGCTTGCTATGAGTCCGTGTCGCTGTAGCAACGACTTGAATGAAAGCGTTGAATAGTTCAGGCCCGTGGTGAAATCCGAACTAAACGTATACATGAACATCTACAACCTTATGAAAACAGAAAATTTCTCAACTCTCAAGTACTAACTTCTGGTAATTCCGTTGTTTGCGCACTCTTTGCGCGTTAGTGCGGGGGGGATCGTTGGCCGGAGGGGATTGCATGTAGCCTGCTGACCCCTTTTTATCTGCATTCCATCGATGTCTCGCCATGGACTAAAATGAAATGGTCTGAAAGGTTTCGCAAAAAAACGAAGAAAACGTCATGAATTTAAATGCAAATGCGAAGGGTGACAGGCAGGAATTGAGCGTTTGACGCTCAATGAGCCTGTGGAACGCAGATTGTCGGTCGTTTGTATAAAAAAGGGGCGCCCTTTATGTGTCTCTTGCGGCGTTGCCATTTTCAAGATTTGATTGATCCAAGCGGAGGGGGGGACGCGATGTCGTTCTGATTCCCG
>CAXBHV010001802.1:0-1649 GCA_963974855.1 uncultured Rhodopirellula sp.
TCACTTTCGTTGAAACTAGGATCTAGCGTTGGAGCAAACACTCCTTCGACCGCATTTCGCAGCAGTTGAGCCTTGTCGAACGTGATGCTCGCTACAGGCAATGGGCTAATTAAATTGCCATTGCTGTCTCGTTCAACCGCTTCGGTCACGATGTCGAGCGTCTGATCCGCTGCGAGCGGAGCATCGTTGACCGGATTGATCGCGATCGTCAATTTGCGAATCGAAACATTCTCATTGGGTGCCACATTGGACCCATTGTCAGTCACGATCACATCAAAGACCGCGACTCCGAAGGCGTCCGGAGTAGGCGCAATCGTGATTCGGCCATCCGCGGTCAAGATTGGATTCGCGGCCATCATTCCTGCGGGTACTAGTGAGTTTCCAACGCCATCCAAAGCAGGTTGAATGATGATGCTAGTCACACTCTGTGACGCAAGTTCATCGAGTGCCGTCAACGGTCCCGCTTTGATTCCAACCCCTGAAATTAGGTAAAGGTCGAAAGTCATCGACGGAGCATTGGTCCGCTCGCGTTCGTTGAACGAAATCGAATTGGGATTGTAAGTGATCGTCGTCCCATCGACCGTTGTTGCCCCGGTGTCAAAGTCGGGGATGAATGGAGGGTCGTTAACCTCGGTCACCGTAATATGAACGGTCTTGGCGACCGACCGATTGTTGACATTACCAAATGGATCGGGAACGGCGGTATAGTCAATCGGTGATGGTGCAACGGGGGTGACTTGATCCGCCCCTGGAATCGTTGTCGCGCCGAAGTCTTCGACGATGTAGGTAAACGATTCAGTCGGATTGAACGGTGGCAAGCGGTTGTAATCAACGGCGGGACGATATTCGCCGCCGCTGAAGGCGCCCGATCCGTCAAAGTGGAACACCAATGTTCCGCCATTGATTGTCGGAAAGACGGTACCACTATCGGCGGCCGTTACTAGCGTGAATCCGCCGAACCCATCGGGGATTCCAAACACGACCACACGCAGATCCTGTTCATGTTCGTCGTAGATCGACTGCGATCCATCAGCGAAATCGCTTTCACGCGATGGATTCTGTGTGATAATCGCAGGATCATTCACGGTCGCTTGACGCAGCAGGTCTTCGGGCAGAATCGGTAGGATTGCTTGATTGCCGTTGGGCAAACCGGTCAAGTGATCGTTGTCAACCACTTCCGCAACCGTCAACGTACGATCCTCTGTCACCGGTTGATCGTTGACAGGCGTAATTTGGATCGTCAAAGTTCGAGTGGTGCTGCGGAAGTCATCTTCGAACAGCCCCGTCGTTGCATTGAAGCTTTGACCATTATCGGTCGCGGTGATTTCGAACACTGCGTATCCGAAGGCATCCGGATTTGGTTTCAGCGTCAACACACCAAACCGATTCAGTACAGGCGTTGCCGAGAACATGCCTGCAGGTTCGAAGGTCGTCACGTAGCTGAACGACAACGTCTCAGTCAATCGCTCGTCCAGTGCGGTGCTGTGCCCTGGGAAGATCATGTCGGGCCGCACAACCAACGGATCGTAATTGGCTATCCGACTGCCCGCGTAGATGTCGTAGTAGACCGCGGTTCCGTCGGCTTGGATGTCTTCGGGGAACGTCACCATTGCGAAAGCAGGGAATTCCGGAGCATCGTTTTTATCCGC
>CAXBHV010001803.1:0-1647 GCA_963974855.1 uncultured Rhodopirellula sp.
TTCTGCAGCGTCCGACACGGGGTGGAAAAGTTCAGTTCCAGGCAATCGACGTGCCCTCGGCCAAACGAGATGCCATCGTCACGTCACTGGACCATTGGGTAGCTGAATTGCGGTTGGCGGCAGCAAACGAGGCCGTTTGGAGAGTCGCCAACGAGGAAAACGACGTATTTATCCGCCAGCTAAGAATATGGCTTACTAAATTGCCGGTTTCCATCGACATCGCGGCAACCCCTGCTGTTTAGGATCCCGTGCCCTCGTGCTCGTTGCTTGTTTTTCGGTACGAACGTCAAGTACACTAGCGAATTCTAAATCTCAGTCCATTTCATGTTTTCCGCCAGGTATACGATGATCACCACTCGCGCTGCCGTGTTTTTTTCACTCGCGTTCGCCACAACACTCTCGCTCGCTGCGGATCGGCTTGTTTTCGAGCCTGCTGCGGGAACTTCCAACGGTCGCCATATCGTTTTAATTTCAGGCGACGAAGAATATCGCACCGAAGAATCGTGTCCAATGCTCGGCAAAATACTCAGCCAGCGACACGGATTTAAATGCACCGTGCTGTTTGCAATCGACCCAGCCACCGGTGTCATCAACCCCAACAATAATGCCAACATCCCTGGACTCGAAACCTTGGCCGATGCTGATTTGATGATCATCGGTACGCGCTGGCGAGTTTTGCCCGATGATCAGATGTCGCCGATTCTGGACTACCTGAATGCCGGGAAACCGGTCATCGGATTTCGTACCTCGACACACGCGTTCAAAAGCGGCAAGTTTGGCGGGTACAACTGGGCTAACTTTGGCATCAATGTGATCGGAGAGAATTGGCACAGCCATCACGGACAGCACAAAGTTCAAGGTGGCCGAGCGGTCGTCGTCAAAGAGAACGCCGAGCACCCCATTTTGAACTCGGTGTCGGACATCTACACCGCCTCGGATATCTACGGTGTCGTGCATTTGGACCAACAAGCAGCGACGGTGTTGTTGCGAGGTGCGGTGATCGCGGCCCTCGATCCCGATGCACCGATCGTCGAGGGTCCGGTCAATGATCCGATGATGCCGCTGGCGTGGCTCAAGAGTTACAAAGCACCATCAGGCGAAAAAGAAGGCCAATGTTTTGCAACCACTGCGGGTGCCGCGGTCGATTTCCTGAGCGAAGACTTGCGGCGTTTGTTGGTCAACGCCAGCTACTTTTTGACGGGCCAAGACGTTCCCCAAAAAGCGGACGTCAGCTTCGTCGATCCCTACGATCCCTCGTTTTATGGTTTTCAGCCCGAAAACTATTTCGTCGAGCGTGGTTTGAAGCCCGCCGACCTGGAGCTTGGAAAATCAGCTAAGTCGATCCAATAATCGGCGGGCGTTTCTGGGCAACGTTGTGAAGCATTTTGTAGCGGAACTCGTCAAGAGTTTCGGGAATTGGGTTCGTTCAACGAAAGTCTTGACGACTTCCGCTACGTTAAAACACCACAAAACACGGCATGAAAATGCTTCACAGCGTTGCGTTTCGGGGCAACGCTGTGAAGCATTTAGAGGCGGCTGATTACGCGATTTGCGTTTCGTAGCTACGCTCGCCAGAGCGTGGATTGTTGGCGTCCAAATGCGAATTACCACCTTCTGGCGAAGGTAGCTACGAGAAAACGCTTCACT
>CAXBHV010001804.1:0-1647 GCA_963974855.1 uncultured Rhodopirellula sp.
CGAGCGTTGGGCACGTGGTGTCTTCCGAACACGTCACTTCACGCGTTTTCGTGATATTTTAGACGGAACTTCCAATACTATCGCGGCCGGCGAAATTGTGGTCGATTCAAATCGTCATGAGGTTATCGCAACCACGATGATGAATCGCGGTGGCAATGGATGTGCGGCTCCTGAGAGCTACAACATTCCCGCACATATCGATCCCACTCGTCCACAGTTCACACTGAACGCAGGTGGCAATCTATGGGAAGGTACAATGCGTAATTCGCGTGGACGTCGTTGGCAGGACGGACGCTCGATGTATGGAAACTTCCACACAATTCGACCACCGAACAGCTACGGCGTTGGTCGTGGTTGGTACGACAACTTTGGCTTTAGTACCGCAGCAAGTCGTCATCAAGGCGGATGCCACATATTGATGGCGGATGGTGCGGTCGCGTTTATTACTTCATCGATCGACTCAGGTGATCAAAACCGAACGGCGCCTGGTTGTGTCGGAGGCGGTAATGATGCTGGTATGGAAAGTCCTTATGGAGTTTGGGGCGCACTCGGCACTAAGGACTCGAAGGAAACGGCAGCAGTGCTTCCTTAATTTCCGTTTCAGGCGATGAGATAGGTTTAGAAACGGACTTGACATTGTGTCAGGTCCGTTTCTTTTTGATTGTGGGCTGTGCTATCATGCGGCAGCTTACAGACAACACTTTTTAATACTTTTTTGGAGATAGCTCTAATGACACGTTCATGGTTTCAGGTTCTTGGTTTTGTAATAGTTCTTGGTTTTGCTGTGGGTTGTGGAGAGAGTGGCAATACGGTTGCCCCACCGTCGGCGAATTCCGTTGCACCGTCCGTGGCTGAGGAAATTGAAGAGAAAGAAAAGAAGGCCGCCATGGGTTACGACGGTTCCGTTCAGCAAGTGCCCGGCGAAGAAGCATTGCACCAAGGCGACTGAATGTTGCGAGTGGGATGTGCAACGGAGTGCGATACAGTTTGTTGCGACCGGCTTGCCGCTGGACATAGCACGCAGTCCGTCGCAAGTTTGCGCCGGACGGGCGTGTTCTTTGTCGGCCGCTGCCATTTCTTTTTAGAAACCTGATGTCTCTATCGTTACAAGACTTCGATGCTGGTGAAAGACAAAGGGGGGGATGGGTTTCGGTTGTCGCCCTATTGGCTGTTTTTCTGATCGGCTGTGGGTCTTCCGAGCCAGCTACGGAAACCAATCTTTCGTCAAAAGGGTTGGCAGCAAAAGCCCAGGCGAACGAGGATTCGAGGCCATCAACTTCGAGTAACAACGAAACTTCGAGTGAGAGCGAAACTTCGAGTGAGAGCGAAACGAACGCCACGCCGGCCACTGCTGATCGCGAGACGGTGTTTCGTCGCTCAGCAGAGTTGATTCGTAGCGGTGATTTGGCAGCCGCTTCGGGATTGCTCAAATCTGCAATCTTGGCGGATCCCAGTGACGCGGAGGCGATTTTTCGTTATGCGAATCTTGAGGCTCGACAGGGTAAGCTGGACGAGGCCATTGCGTTGCTCGATTCGATACCGACGGACCATCCGGTCGCGGGTTTACCCGCTCTAGGACAGACTGCGGATTGGTGTATGCAGCTTGAGCGGTATCTCGTCTCTTAGCTATTCCAGAACCCGCTAACT
>CAXBHV010001805.1:0-1646 GCA_963974855.1 uncultured Rhodopirellula sp.
CCCGCCCCTCCGTTTGCAGGATACGCAGCATGTTAAACTGAGTTAACGTCAAATCACGTTCGCGAAAGAATCGCACCAGCCGGTTTTCGAGCTGGTCGCCGGTGCGTAGCAGACTTACGAGCACTTCCTGTTGCAGCGAAGCGAACGGTTGGTTGCGATGAAGTTCGCTTTGCAGATTTTGGGGGGGCATGGCAGGCTTCCTAAAGTACTTGACGCAAAAATAGTTTATGCGTAAAACATCTGCAGTCAAGCGGGGAGCACCCCGAGAGCTCACTGCGTCTTTTTTCGCTTTTACCCTGTGTTACACACTATGAAACACTTGCTCAGCCTTTTGTTCTGTCTACCGCTGCTAGCGGCGGCAGGGTGTCAAACAGAGAGTGCTCCGCCAGCCAGCCCACCCGCAGTGCCGGTGCCCGAGGTTGAAACTGCGGATGCAACGACGCGAAAAATCATCGATTACCGAGAATACACCGGTCGTACAGCGGCGGTGAATTCGGTTGAAATCCGTGCACGCGTCAGTGGCTATCTGTTACAAAATCCCCGTTCGGCCGACAGCAATCGGACGCAGTCGAATGAACCCGCTAAGACTCAGACGCTAAACAGTGACACCACAACGGAAGATACTGCAAAAACGGACGAGGCAGCGAATCGTCCGATTCCCAAGGTGACCGTCAATGAAGGGGAATTGGTAAAGCAGGGAGATCTGCTGTTCATGATTGATTCTAAGCCTTATGAATTGGCGTTACAGCAATCAAAAGGGTCTCTCGAAGCATCCGAAGCGAGACTGAAACAAGCTAACAAGGACCTAACGCGTTCCGATGTGTTGCTTGATCGCAATGCCACAAGTGCCGCGGAATACGATAAGGCTGTTGCCGCGGTTGCGGAGTTGCGTGGTCAGATCGAGAATCTGCGGGCCACGGTCGCCCGTAACCAATTGGATCTCGACTACACTCGCGTTCGGTCCCCGATCGACGGGCTACTTGGTCGCTCGTTGGTCACCAGCGGAAACCTTGTCGCGGCCGACACGACGATTTTGACCACGGTGGTCTCGGTTGATCCGATTTACGTCGATTTCAACGTTGATGAACAATCGGTGCTCGATTACCGAACGCGGATGCTCGAGGGAGAAGTCAAAGACGCTCGCCAGACATCAATCACAATCCGCTTGGGGCTCGCCAACGAAGATGGCTTTCCTCACGAAGGATCGATCAACTTTGTCAACAACATTACTGATCCAAGCAGCGGCAACACGCTCGTTCGCGGGACGTTTGACAATGACACCGGAATCCTTTCTCCCGGTTTGTTCGCTCGCATTCAAGCGCCGTTCACATCGGAATACGAAGCGGTCCTGGTTCCCACCAAAGCGATCGGCATGGATCAGCAAGGTCGTTATGTGATGGTCGTTGGCGATGGCAACAAGGTTCAGCGGCGGAGCATAAAAATGGGCGATATCGTGGACGAGATGACGGTCATTCGCGAAGGGATCAAGGCGGGTGAGACCGTGGTGACCTCGGGGTTACAGAAAATCCGACCGGGTAGCGAAGTGCGTCTTCCAGGAGCGAAGTCGTGATTAGCAATTTCTTTATCAACCGTCCCGTCGCCGCGAACGTAATCGCGTTCATGACCGTGATTTTGGGCATCGTGGG
>CAXBHV010001806.1:0-1645 GCA_963974855.1 uncultured Rhodopirellula sp.
ATAACTCCAGCAGTGTCACCGACCGTACCGAAGGTGCAACCGGCGATAACAACCCGAATATCAGCTTATCACCGCACCAACCGGTGATAATTACATCGTTCCCCGAAATAGTGCATACTTTTGACAACAGATGAAACCGCATCGCCATCTGGAAGTCCATACGATTCAGAGTTGCAGGGAGACGGATTCACGTGGGGCAAGTTGGTTCGCTACCAACTTTTCGCAATTTCTTGGATCATTCAATGGTTCACCCCATTGGTTCTATTTTTGCTGCACTCTCTTGCGCCCATTGCCGCAGTGGTCTGGATTGTGACTCGCCCAATCAAGATCACCGACGCCTTTGAAGATGTGCAACCTCGTTTGCTTGCGATGACAAGAATCATGTCGGCAATCGCTTTGTTGATGTCTGCGTCACTGGGCGTATTCGCGTGCGTTGCAAGCACTCTTCACGGTTTCGGGGTTGCTTCGATTTGGATGTGGACTGCATCGTATTCGTCCATCGCCTTGTTGTGGCTGCTGACGTTCCTGGTTCCATTTCCGATCCGAAGAGAATTAACTTGGCCGGAAGGTCTTCCGTTTCTTGACATACACGATGAAGACGGGGAACAATGACATGCACCGAAGGACGCGAGCCGAGCAGTTTGGCAATGGTGAGTCATTCGCGCGTCCTCGGTGATGTCCGCCGTTACTTCACAAAAGACAGAACGACGAAAAATGCGTTTCCCGCTCCAGAGCCTGTTCTGGCTTATTGGCGCCATCGCGTTCTTCCTCGCTTCGATGCAGCGTGGATACACCGTGTTTGGATCAATCGGTGTCCCTCTGTTTGGAGCTAGCGCGATCATGTGCATCGCAGTGCTCTGTGTCACCATCGTTCGATGGTCCAAATCGCGAATTCGGGGTCGCATTGCGTGCCTTGCTCTATTCCTGCTGCCGCTTGCGTCAATCGTGTACCCGAGACTATTGGCCAGTAATTACGACGACATGCGTGAGGTCGCGGAATTCGAGCACTCATTATCTGAGTTTGAATCCAGTCTGCGGCGTGATGAACGATTTGCAGGTATAGACATGTCTTACTTTGGCTCTACGCCGGTTTGGGACGGCTGCGTGTTCGTTGATGGGACGGTTTCGACGGCGGATGACCTTGACGCACTTCAGACCGAAGTTGAGACCGCTCGACTGCATTGGATGATGATCTGGCGTGTGACTGTCGATGCCACCTGATACACTAACGAAGTGAAGTAACCAAGTCGTGAACCGGAGCGACCGGCAGCGCGTTTACCATTGGAAAGTCTTGGGCGGTCGCCCGGTTACGACCGCCGTTCGCCGATCGGTTCCCTTGTCGCATATGGCATTGCCGCGTCAGTCGCACTCTATGGACTTATTCAACGCATCCGTCAGGTTTGATAATCGGACGCGCGATTCCGACCGGTCGGCTCACATGCAACGCGAACGAGTAACTGCTTCTTCGCAATGTTCAGCAATGGAGATTACGCGTGCGGCTCGTGTTCGTACATCAGATTTTTTGCGGTCGCTCGATGCGCTTGATATACTCGTTTAGCGTTGATCGCGTTGGTCAACGTGACTCCGCTACAAATGCGGCGAACCATGCAATTCACCGAAGTGCGGCATGGCGCGTTTACAAATG
>CAXBHV010001807.1:0-1643 GCA_963974855.1 uncultured Rhodopirellula sp.
TGCGTTTTCGTGAGGTGTTGACCAAACGTCTTGGTCGGTATTCGTTAGAGTTAGCTGAGGAGAAGACGAAGTTGCTCCGTTTCGGCCGTTTTGCCAGCCGCGATTGCCAGCGAATGGGTGAAGGGGCTCCGGGCACATTCGACTTCCTCGGTTTCATGCATTACTGCGGCACAAGCCGCGCAGGAAAGTTCAAACTGAAACGGAGAACATCGGCAAAGAAGTTTCGATCGAAGATCCGCGAGCTCAAAGACTGGTTCCGCTCCAAGTTAACGACGCCGCACAACGAGGTCTGGCCAACGTTGGTCCGCAAACTCCAGGGACACTTTCAGTACTACAATGTCAATGACAATTGGGAGATGCTGATGAAGTTCCGAGAGGCGGCACGAAAGTTAGGTCTTCGTTGGATGCGTCGTCGCAGTCAGAAAGGGCGAAACCTCAGTTGGGAAGCTTACGGCCTTTATCTCGAGCGACACCCGTTGCCGAATCCGGGACAGATCACGGACTTGATCGCGATGGGGAGTGCGAAGTGATGCCAGGTGAGAGGTGTCGGCTGGGAGCCGGATGCGTTAACGGCGCCAGTCCGGTTCTGAGAGGGTTCGGTGATCAATTGGACAAGGATCAAATATTGTGACACCACAAGGAGAAATCTGTGGCAAACCGTGAACACAAAGCGTATCCTAACATCCGAGAGACTCCGTTCTACTCGCCCGCAGGACGCGAGCCAAGCGATTTGGCGATGGCTGAGTCTTTCTCGCGTCCTCGGTGATGTCCGCCGTTATCGGACCGGAAATTCGAAGCGGTACAAACGAAATCCAGAACCGCATGAACGATCGTCTCGTCACCCGATGCTGACATTTCGCGACATACTCGACTACTCGCAGTTTGCCTTCTTCTGCTGGGTTATTGCAGGGGTATTTGCATACGAGTACACCGCTCCTCGATTCCGGCAACTCTTGTTTCGTGTTCACAATGTTGTATCGTGCTTGCTGCTAACGCTGGTGTTAGCATCAATGCAGTCACCCTTAACTCGACAATCGACGTTGCCTTATTGTGTTTGTTCTTGGTGATGGCAGTCGTTGCCGTCGCGATGCCGATCCCGAAGTCCGAAAGCGACCGATAACAATCCCGTGCACCGCAGGACGGCTTGCTCGTTTACTTGAATGGAACATCAAACCCTCCGTCCGCGGTGACGGGCGACGTTACCCCAATCAATCATTGCCTTCCCCACAATTAGTTTGATGCTTCCACATGAGCTGGGATGTTCGATTTTCTAACGCTGAATCGACAATGGGCACGAAAGCCTCCGTTCGTGAGCAGTTTCTTGCATCCTGCGAACAGATTGTTGGTGCCCCGATTCCACGTCAGGGCCCAACAGAAGTTGTGATCGACGATAGCTTTCGGTATGAGACTCTGTTCATTGGCAACAAACACGTCACTGAATCGCTCTGCTTGAGCATCGAGATCTTGGATGGTGATCCGCACAGCGATCAATCGCATCCGGTTTGGGTGTTCATCCGCGAAATATGTGACCACACTGGCTGGCAGGCCGAAGACACCCACAACGGCGAATCGATTTCGTAAAATGGGGTAACCAATAAGGGTTTGACTTCGCGTGCCGCGGAGATTGAGCCCGAATCTGTTTG
>CAXBHV010001808.1:0-1642 GCA_963974855.1 uncultured Rhodopirellula sp.
GGGAATCGACTAAACGCAACATCGGATCCGAAAGATCGGGCTGAGTGTCGTAGGCGTTGGCTTCACCACGAAGGACCAAAAGTGGTGGATCATTTCCGAGCGTATCCAGCCCAGACACTTCCACCGCAGCAATGTCGGGGCTGACCGTGAACACACAGTTTCTCGCGTCGCGATCGATCGGCAGCGGATGAGGCCCGATTGCGTTCAAACGCATCCGCACCAATCCGCGTGGTGCCATCGCAATCACTTGGTCTAACAACAATTGAATGGGGCGTGCGGATGGAGGAGGCTGGCGAACCGCACCGGCTGTCTCGATCATTCGCCCTGTGACCGCCAGCAGCCCATTTTCCCATCGCATCTGTAATTCCGCTACCACATCCATCCGCAGCATCGACATTTCGCCGCGAATGCAAACGTTGTACATCTCGATCGATACAAGCGGCAAAGGTCCCGAAGTCGTTGCGCTGGCAAGCGTGTTTGGGTTTGAAGAGGAATTGCTGTTTGAGAGTGAATTCCCGGACGGCAACGTCGCTGCACCAACAAGAGGAGTACCTGGCAGCACTTGAAATCCAAACGCTTCTGCATGGGTGGTCACGCAAAAGGCGTAGACATCGGGATGACGCACCGGATTTTTTATCGTCAAACTGCAATCGGTCAGCCGAACGAGACGATTGTCCTGCAATGACAACAAACATCCGCCACCCATCGAGGAAACAGGCACCGACCACAGCAGATGCAAGTCTTCCAAATCGATCCGATTGGATCCAATATCAAACAATTCGACAGGACTAAGCGAAGGCAAATCGGACGAATCAAACTCCACGATGCTACCACCGACACTCGAACTGATCACCAATCCATCGCGATCAATTTTGATCGGGGCACTGCGGATCATCGGTTCCGCAATCTCAATACGATCGACGCCCAGTTCATCCGATAACTCGATCGCTTTCGCCAACGAAGAAACATACACGTAGTCTTCGGCTTCGTACTCGTCGGTGACCAGTCCTGATTGTGTGAAACTAACGCGAATCGCGCGGGGATTAGCCGACTTTGGCACCGACATCGTTGCAACAGAAACCGCATCGTCGCTGCTTGCAGGTCGAGGGACGCTGGAGCGATCCGCAACGGGACCATCGGTCGTGGGACTGAGCGTGTCGGTTGTCAGAACACCAGAGACCGTAGGCCCACCAAGTTCTTCGGGGACAGGCAAATCTTGCATGCGGGGCGGATCCGATGGTAAACGTTCCACCGCCACGGCATTCGTGCTCGCATCGCGTCCGCCACTCGCTGCTTTGGACGCCGCAGAACCTTGAGACGCCGGGGTCGCGTAATGCAGGCCCTTGCTCGCGGGGCACCGCTCCTGGGATCGAGAGTCCGCTTCCTTGCAATCCATCGCTGGAACGTTCCACGGACAAACTGACCACACTGTTACGCTCGGGAACGACAATCGAAAAATCGTCCCGCGCCAAATCCGATGCAACATATAACCATGCCGCTGTGATCAACAATAAAGAAAACGCCACCAACCACGGCGCATGTTGCTCGATCAATTGAATCAATGGGCCACCATTGTTCACCGTCACCGGGCCCAACGCTTGCACCCGCTCGTAGCCTTCGCGCCGAGCGACCTCTTGCAAAT
>CAXBHV010001809.1:0-1641 GCA_963974855.1 uncultured Rhodopirellula sp.
CGATTTGACGGACTCGTCAAAGTCTTTTTCAAGGTACTTCGCGCGTGCTGACTCCGCTACCAAGTCGCCATGTCCTGATCTCGCAATAGCTGCACAATTCAGTTGGTTGGATAGTAGACGCAGTCCGCATTGGTAAACAGTCCATTGTGCAGGCATCTTCTCCGCATCGGTTTTAGCGATCAGCTCATCAATTGATCCCGCAAGATGAAGGATGGCCGTTGAAGCATTGGGCGAGGCCAGATTGGTCGAACTGAGTGACGCATGAAGCTTACCGCACAGGCCACTTGACTGAATACCATGGTCGATATCGAACTTCGATTCACGCATCACAGTAGCTCACCAGCTTTCATGAAGTGAGCGTTCGCCGCACCAGTATCGCTGACGACTAAACTAGCGTTCCCAAATGCCATACTTGCCATTGCTAGCAAGTCTTTGCGATTTGACTCATATCTTGGTTCATCTGGGATTGCTAAACCCGCTTCTTCCAACACAGCGGCTTCCTTTGAGAAATCGCCGTGCATCGAGAACAAACATGCGAAACGACAAACTTCCCACGGATCTCGTTTCGCCAACTGTAGCGCATGCGAGAACAAAACTTCCGCAACTGTGCAATAGATTTTGGGCGGCATGTTGTAGAGCCAATCAAACATGCGTTCCCGTTCATATTCGTAGCCATTCATCCGGTCACTAGGAACCGACGCAAGATATTGACCAACTATTGAAGCAATCGTCGCAGACACCTCAGAGTCGCTTGGGCATCTCCAGACAAGCTGGTCCAAGATTTTATTGTCAGCCATCGGTTCACCAGTTGGCACCGCCGAATTGACCAGTCTGACGGCAAAATTCATCAACTGCGGATGCCGCGAGGCGAGTGCCAAAATTGCGTCGCAGACATCATCAATTTGAAATGGCTCACTCTTGTAAACTTTCAAGTGGACTGACAACGCGCGCACTGCGTCGAAAGCCTGAATATCGGTGAACCAATCGGCGTTTCGGGAAACGATTGCTACCGCAGCTTGGTGAACCATGTTGTATTGGTCTCGCAGGTGTACGTTGATAACGTCAACAACATTGGCCGGAGGATTGATTGTACTGTGCCGAAACATTTCTCCCGTAGCGTCAATAGTTTTTGCGCGAACGAAGGTCGATTCGTAGTTCATCAAGCCTTTCATTATCATGGGCAAGACCTTGGCTCGAAACTCAAATCGTTTACCAATCGTTCCCAGCATCGTCATGCATGTTGCTCGCAATTCGTCACCAACAGAGCCACTTGGCTGGCCGACGCACCCAGCAACGGTCTCGTATACACGATCAGGAAGCGACTTGCCAAGCGATTGAAGGCAATTCGTCAATCGTTGTTTAAGGATATGCCAGTTCTGCTTGATCCGATACTCATTCAATCCTGCGATCCTTGGATCGACTTCTTCGCCAGGGATCAATATCTTAGGAGGCGGATCGGGTGGGGCGTCCTGCGACATAATCATCGCAAGAATACCGAAGACCGTATCGAACTTTTCGATCGTTTCCGAAGGAAAATCGTCACACGCGTTCTCGAGCGCATCGGCTGCTTCAACGCGGAGTTCCAAATCAAGTGTGTCGTCTTTAATCCAAATAGAAGCGACACCTCTGCGGTCTCCGTAA
>CAXBHV010001810.1:0-1641 GCA_963974855.1 uncultured Rhodopirellula sp.
CAACGGCGTGTCGTCCCAATAACAATCCAATCCCGTTTCGCCGATCGCTTTCACACCAGGCTGGTTGATCATCGCCTGGATCAAAGCAAAGTCGCCTTCGGCGGCTTCGGCGGCCGAGTTGGGCTGGATTCCAATCGTGGCGAACAAGTAATCCGGATACTCCGCGGCAAGCTCACACGCGCGGCGGCTGGTCTTTACATCCACCCCGACTACGTTGATCCCCACCACGCCCGCCTCTTTGGCTCGCGTGATCACGTCGTCAACAATTCCATCAAAGGCATCGGTATTAAGATGGGCGTGAGTGTCAAAAAGCGTAAGCGTCATACGGACCAAAAGAATCGTGTGAGGTGATAAAAGACGGGTGCTGCAAAACAAATCGAGTCGATTTGGTCCAACAATCCTGCATGTCCTTGGACGAGCGTTCCCGTGTCGGTGACGCCTCGGTCGCGTTTGATTGCACTCATTGTCATCGTTCCAGCACACGCCATCACGGTCACAACGGCCCCCAGAATCCATGCTTCCCATGGATGAAATGGCGTGGCCCACGAGAGCGCCGCAGCAACGAGTCCGGTGGTCACCATCGAGCCTAAAAAACCTTCCCAGGTTCGCGAAGCATTGATTTTTTCGGCGATCACTTTGCGGCCCGCAAGCTTACCCCAGGCTCGTTCAAACACCGAGGCGAGTTGGGCAATCAAGACAAAGAAAACCAGCAAGCTGACGTTGCTGCCGTTCCAAGGGATCTTTCCGGTTTGCACCAAATCAAGGTCCAGCAGCGCCGGTGCGTAGCTGAGCGAATAAACGCAGATCAATAACCCAGTTTGAATTTTTGCGCTACGTTCGAGAAATCGTTTGTAGTCGCCTGCGATCGCAGCTCGCGCCGGGATAAACAAACTCGCGTAGACCGGAATCATGATGCTATAGAAATCATAGAAGTCACGGTTCGGGTCGGTGGTGATCCAGCTTGGAGGACTGCTGCCCAGTCCGATCAAAATGTATTGCAGCGGCGTAAAGATAAAGAACACCCAAAATAGCGTCCGGTGATCTCCCCGCCGCGTCGGCGTCATCGTGATGAATTCACGCAGCGCCCAGAACGAAACGAAGCCAAACAGCACGACGACTCCGACTCGGTGCAGCACAAAACCGAACACAAAGATCGCCAGCATCATCCACCACACGCGGACTTTGTGCTTGAAACGAGCGATCAGCGCCGATTCAATCCCCATCGGTTCACGACGCGAGAGCACTTCGCCGACGATCGTGGCAATGCCCAGCGTCGTAATGATCACGGCCAGCAGAATGTAGGTGCGGTTGGAGAGCCACTGGGCGTTCGCTAGCAAAGCGTCGGCATTAGCGAGCAAGCCGCCACCCCCAGCCAGGGAGGCAATAGTGGGAAGCGACAGCAGTAAGTCCGTCGATGTATTTGCAAATTGGCTTAAAACGTTCACGAAAACTTTCAATGCAATGCGGTCGATCAGCCGCGAGTAACGAAGTGGCTGTCATCTCAAATGACAGGCAAACCAAATTCACAGCCGTGGAAATTGGCAACCACCCGGTCATCGTGCCTCGGATTGTAATGGCTGGGCCTAGGTTCTGACGAGCATGGCCCGATTCGTTTTATCTGGCCCCAAAACGTGCAAAAAT
>CAXBHV010001811.1:0-1639 GCA_963974855.1 uncultured Rhodopirellula sp.
ACAGCAGCGGCTTTGCATTGCACGTGCTCTGG
Source organism: uncultured Rhodopirellula sp. (assembly GCA_963974855.1). GTDB lineage: Bacteria > Planctomycetota > Planctomycetia > Pirellulales > Pirellulaceae > Novipirellula. The sequence continues at coordinate 33 of CAXBHV010001811.1, forward strand.
CGCTGCGTCCCGAAGTTCTGTTGATGGATGAGCCGTGCAGTGCCCTGGACCCGTTGGCCAGCAGCGTTGTTGAAGAGTTACTAGTCCGTTTCCGAGGACGGTACACCGTTGTTATCGTGACACACAACTTGCAACAAGCACGACGCGTCGCCGATTACGCCGCATTCTTTTGGGCAACCGATGGCACGGGGACGTTGATTGAACACGGAACCGGGGCCCGCATCTTCGACGAACCTCAGCAACCATTGACGGTAGCCTATGTCAACGGAAAAGCGGGTTAGAAACACGCGGCGTTGTGAGTTGTCTCACAGATGTCAAAACTTTGACACTTCTTGGTGACCTCGCCTCCTGGCCCCCCCGGCTCCTGCCTGGGGCCGTGAATGATTTCCTGGTAGCTACCTTCGCCAGAAGGTGGAAATTCGCATTGACGCGTCAACAATCCACGCTCTGGCGAGCGTAGCTACGAAACTCCAATGCTGTAATTTGCAGCCTGCAAAATCGTTCGCGGCGTTAGGCTCCCTCCTGGTGGGCGTGAAGAAGACGAGGCGGGAGCCTCGATAGCAGTGCGTTACCAGGCAGGAGCCTGGGAACGAGAGACTTTTACTGGCACTCACCCAGCAACTTCAAATTTTCCGTGTAAGGAATCACCGTTCAGTCCGTCTTTCCAGTGCTGTGACAAAAACTGTTCAACACTCGATTCAAAAAGAGAGAGACACAATGACCTGCATTCACTCAAAATCACGCACGTCCAAGACTCGCATATTCGTGATGTTCGCGACCACCGTTGCATTAGCAACGCTGTTGTCAACCAACGCGGACGCCCAATCTGGTAGCCGATCCAGGCCAGCTGCAACATCATCGGCTGCGCAATCAGGCAGCGGTACAAAACCAAACGCCGGTGCAGTAGCCATGCAAGGCTATTGTCCTGTATGCGTCATCGAAATGAAAAAATGGGTTATGGGAAATCCGCAGTTTGCTGCACCGTATGACGGCAAGAACTATCTTTTTCCGAGCGAAGAACAGAAACAGATGTTCGTGAGCAATCCAGCAAAATACACCCCCATCCTCGGTGGCGATTGCGTTGTCGCACTCGTGGAAATGGGCAAGCGAGTACCCGGCAGCCTTCAATATGCTGCCTTACATGAAGATCATCTCTACTTGTTCTCGAACGAAGATGCGAAAGAGATGTTTCTTTCGAACAAGGAAAAATATGCTCACGCTGACGTCGCACTTGGCGGCAAGTGCACAGTGTGTCGTGTTGAAATGAATCAGGACGTCGATGGCGTGGCTGAGTTCACCAGCTTCTACAAAGGAATGCGGTATCAATTCCCCGGTAAAGACCAACAACAAATGTTCGATCAGAATCCGGCGAAGTACGAAGTCAAAAAGTAGACGCGTTGCCAAGGCTTGCCTCACTGAAGGCGTGACGAATTCATCACGCAAAGCTCGCAAGGACAGATTTCTGCTTGCAAGCTTTGCGTGATAGCCGTCCACGTCTCGCGTCGCATCTTAAGCGATGGGATGAATCCCATTAGCTGCTGTTACCTCTCCACCGACGAAGAGGTCGTGCAGGTTTTTATTTCGTTGTGAACGAGTCCTTTGACGTG
>CAXBHV010001812.1:0-1638 GCA_963974855.1 uncultured Rhodopirellula sp.
CCGAGAACCGCAACGGGAGACCTCCATGCTGCATTTCATTTAAGGAAACATCAGGAGCTCACTTGGGATGAGTCAGCTCTAAAACCAAATCTAAGACAACCAAAGACAGGATGAAAACATGGCCGAGCCACTCACACCGGAAGAACTGCAGCACATTGACGCGTATTGGCGAGCGGCGAACTATTTGTCGGTCGGGCAAATTTACTTGTTCGACAATCCGCTGTTGAAGGCCCCCTTGGGAACGGAACATATCAAGCCACGCCTGCTCGGCCATTGGGGGACGACGCCGGGCCTGAATTTTATTTATGCCCACCTGAATCGCGTCATCAACAATCATGACCTGAGCGTCATCTACGTCACGGGACCGGGACACGGTGGGCCCGCGCTGGTCGCCAACACGTATCTGGAAGGCACCTACACCGAACACTACCCCAACGTCACGCAAGACGAAGCGGGGATGAAGCGATTATTCAAACAATTTAGTTTTCCCGGCGGCATCCCCAGCCATGTTGCACCCGAGACGCCGGGTAGCATCAACGAGGGTGGCGAACTGGGCTATTCGTTGTCCCATGCGTTCGGTGCCGTGTTCGACAACCCCGATTTAATCGCAGCCTGTGTCGTTGGTGACGGCGAAGCGGGCCACTGGCCACGTCTTGGCATTCCAACAAGTTTCTCAATCCTATCCATGACGGTGCCGTGCTGCCAATCTTGCACCTAAACGGATACAAGATCGCCAACCCTACCGTACTGGCTCGCATCAGCCACGAAGAGCTCGATCAATTGTTGCGTGGTTACGGATACACACCGCATTTTGTCGAAGGTGACGATCCCGAGCGGATGCATCAGCAAATGGCCGCAACGATGGACCGAGTAACCGACGAGATCCGCCGCATTCAGAACCACGCTCGACAGAACAATGACGCCTCGCGTCCGCGTTGGCCGATGATCGTGCTTCGATCGCCCAAGGGTTGGACAGGGCCGCGCGAGGTGGATGGCGTGCAAACCGAAGGGAGTTGGCGGAGCCACCAAGTGCCACTCGGGCAGCTACACGAGAACCCCGCACACGTCACGCAGCTTGAACAGTGGATGAAGAGCTATCGACCGGACGAACTATTTGACGATCAAGGCCGGCTCAAGTCGGAATTGGCGAAGCTGGTACCGCAAGGTGAGCGGCGGATGGGCGCGAATCCTCATGCCAACGGCGGCGCACTTTTGAAGAGTTTACGCGACGTGATGAAAAACAACCTCGACTCACGCAACTTTCGCATTTTCAGTCCCGACGAGAACGCGTCGAACCGTTGGGCGGATGTATTTGATGTGACGGGCCGCGGCTTCGTGGGCGAAATCCTGCCGAGCGACGACCATGTTTCGCCCGACGGTCGGGTCATGGAAATGCTGTCCGAACACCAGTGCCAGGGCTGGCTCGAAGGCTACTTGTTGACCGGTCGCCACGGATTCTTTAACTGCTACGAGGCCTTCATCCACATCGTCGACTCGATGTTTAATCAGCACGCAAAATGGCTGAAGGTTTGCAACGATATTCCCTGGCGACGTCCAATCGCGTCGCTCAACTATCTGCTCTCGTCACACACTTGGCGCCAGGATCACAACGGATTCAGCCATCAAGACCCAGGGTTC
>CAXBHV010001813.1:0-1637 GCA_963974855.1 uncultured Rhodopirellula sp.
CCAGTCAACGTGATTAGCGACTACATTTGGTCGGACTCAACCGGCGCAGGCGATCTACTAGCCGAAGCACGCTCTTGTGATACCGAGTCGCCGGACATCTCGATCAACAAACCTCAATTGCGGTCGGTCGGGATTGTCCCGCTCGGGGTAGTTCGTCGACCGGAAGAAAAAATATTGACTCCAGCGACGGTGCAACATTTATTGCTGCGTTGGTTGGGACATCCAGGGAATGCGAAACTGAACGCAGATGCGCTGGCCCAACGGTTCTTGCGTCGCACCGGCTTTTCACGCAAAAGCATTGTCGACATCATCATGGAGCCGCTCGGGACGAGCACGCACGAACGCTACCATCACTTGCAAAAACAAATCGACCTGAAAGCCCGCGAACAAGGAAACATGGTCACCAACGGTGACGCCGGCACATTGGCAACCCAATGGGCCAACGAGATCGCGAACGCATCGAATGCAACCGCTTACGTCGACCAATTGACCAGCGTCTTGACAAAAGAACTGTTCAATCGACTTTCGCATCGCAGCACTGACATTGCGACCGCAGTCGCAGCATTGCAAAGGTTTCACGGCGAGACGGTCGCCGTTGCCAGCGCACTGCAATCTGAAGCGGAAATGGAGATCGAAAAAGTTCAGTCCGAAACACACCGCAGCGAATCGCCCCTCAGCGTATCGGTTGCAGAGGCAATGATCGTACCCGAGTTGCTAAAGAATTCAGCTGAACAGGTCAATATTTTTGCGGCACGTATCGATGACATGATTCTTCGGTTAAACGATCTTGCAACCACGTTTGCAGTGACCATCTCGGAAATCGCTGATGGGCGAGGAGCGACGCTGAACCCGTGGGACGATATGCCCGAAGAAATCTCGTCGCAATTCGAAAGCATCGTCGCTGAACTACACACCTCAGCGGTGAATTCGATATTGATTCGGCCACTTGTCGCGGGCGTGATTCCGATGGATGCCGTTCAGGTCAAGACACGGCTCACCGAAACGGTATCGCCGCTGGTGGGGCGTGCCCTAGCGACGAGCAGTTCTTCGTCGGTTTTGGTTGATGCGTCCACATCCGTAAACCTTGACGTCACTGCGGTGCTGCCAAACCAGGGCGACGCACTAAAAGCCAACGACACGGTAACGGTTTCTGCCGACACCGGTCACCCGATTCCTCGATCCAACGAGACTCGCCCCGAGCAGGCAGTCACCTCGATGGCAACGGCATTGCATTTCGCTCGTCCGTCGCTTTTAGATTGCGGTGGGGTTCAGCGTTTGATACTTGCCGTCGGAACTCATTCCGAACAAGTTCGCTTGGAAGCAGAACTGCGCCAATTTCACACGGGTGCTCTGACGACGACTTTGATACCTGGGACGACGGCAAAACTGATTCACGAAGCTCAGCAAATTGATTTGAACGACGTGATCTCGCGGTTGTCGACTCTGAACGCTAGCAACGTGCAAGTCAGCGGCCGTTTGATGACAAGATCGGACATCGATTGGCGAAAATCAGAGCCGCGTGCTCAAGTCGCCGCCTACTAGGGCCTATCGGATGTTTAATGGCGGTCGATGCTACGTAGCTACCGTCACCAGACGGTGGATCCACGCTCTGGCGAGCGTAGCTACGACAGTTATTG
>CAXBHV010001814.1:0-1632 GCA_963974855.1 uncultured Rhodopirellula sp.
GAAGTCCACTGGATCGATTTCACCGTAGCAAGCCGGGTCAGCGGCGTTGTCACCGATTTTGATGTCCATGCTGGTGCAAGCAATCTGCAGTTCGCGACAAACGTCTTGGCAGGTCCCACTTCCCATCATTGGATCGAGCACGTGTTGGGGCCGGTAGTACTGCAGCAAGTCGCGGATGAGATAGCCACCGCAGTTTCCGCGGTATTTACTTGATCCGTACGGACCACGACGTATGGCCGAATGAATGCTCGTCAGGTGGGGTACAGGGCTTGCCGTTATGGGAGCCTGTGGCAGTTCTATGTATTGAATTGCGGTTGTCATGGTTTTCTCCTTCTGTTGGTTGACCATGCAGTGGGAAATCCGCCTGGTCGCCGACCGCAACGCAAGGGTTTCCGGTCCCATCCGGTTTGCCGAAGACAAGCGAAGCGATGCGCTGCAGGCAAACCCTTGCGTTGCGGTGGCAAGGTGGGACGCTGCATGATGAGTCAACGAACCGAAGGAGCAATGCTGCAAATGTATCAATCGTGGGGACGGAACACGCCGCATTCAAGAAAAAGAGGAACACTACTTCAACGAACGAATCTGGTTGACATGTGGCTTTGAAGGCTGGCAATGTTTGCGAAATGAACGCAGGAGAAACATTTCAGGCAATGATCGAAGAGGCTCGGGGCACAAAACATCATGCTAAGCCCCCTACTCCCAAATCGGGACACTGGTTTTGAAATGCCGGAATCGCAAAACGAAAACCTGGCGAGAGAAATACATCAGCTTCGTGAAAGCATTAACGAGTTGAACGGTCTGCTGCGATCGATTTTCTGTCATGCGAGCAAGAATGTGTCGGTACCAAAGGAGCCAAAGGCATCGAAGCCTCGGCCAACAAAGGTGTCCGAAAAAAAATCTCCACTCACCAAAGCAAAACCACCGACTTTGGGACGTCATTTTTGACGCAACAACAAAAACGCACTCACGCGAAAACGTAACGCCAGATCGTCGCATATGCGAGGAATCGTGGTTGCGACGATACGTCAACACGACAAAACGTGTAACATCAGTCGCGCAAATCCGTGGTGTCGTTAAATCGCAAGTACGATCCTACGATCATGTGACAATACAGAAATGTGGGGATACTGAACCGCACATCGTAAAATCGTCTTTGCGCAAATCCGATTGATCGTGAAATCGCATATTCGTGTCGTATCCACGGATGTTCGTAAAAGCACAGGTACAATTAGTCGTATTTGTGGCGATGCTGATATGCGACTGATCGTGTTTCATTAATATCTTGACTCCGTATTTACGATGGATCGCAAGTACGATTGTGCGACAATGTGGCAGTACGGAAATGAGGGGATGCGAATCCACGCTTTTCTACCAGCACATCGTTCCAGTCCTGTCCGTCCAATGGTGGAAGATGTTCGATGATCTTTGCACCAGACGATACCAGTGCGGACCGCACTAAGCAGACCATCTTGCGACCCGCTTCGTCGTTGTCGAAGGCGAGCGTGACTTGTTGTAGATCTTTGAATTTGGTCGCAGCCGACTGGAGGAGGGCGATTTGAGCGGGACTTGGTTGCCCGGCCAAGCTGAAGAAACGTCGCTGGCCGGTGCCTCGAATCGCAGCGATCGACAACA
>CAXBHV010001815.1:0-1632 GCA_963974855.1 uncultured Rhodopirellula sp.
CGTCTTTGAGAATCTCTCCGGAATCGGCCAGCCGAGACAGTTCGGCATCAGGGATCGACGACCACAAAAACAGCGACAAACGCATCGCGAATTCATGAGCAGTTAAACGCTGGACGCCGCCTCCGGGTGATTCCTTTTCGACGACAAACAGGAAGTGCGGCGACAACAAGATAGCTTTCAGCGGTTGCGACATCGCGTTGACGGCGGCAGTGTTGTCGATGATGGTGCCTGATGTTTTGCCACGTTTCAGCGCCGCATCATACAACGTCATCAAGCGTTCTATTTCCGCGTTGTCGATCGGACGTCGCCATGCTTGGCGAGCAAACCGCTGGACGATGTCTTGCGTCGATTGTCGAACCAACGTTGCATCTTCTGATTTTGTAATCTCGCTATGGTTATCCTTTGAAAGCCACTGTGTGACAGCCCAGTCCGCAGCCCGCAGGTAGCTTTCCAAATGAATCGGCGACAGGAACAGCGAGTCGCCATTTGTGTCAAAACCTTCGCCACCACTGCCGTCCGATGGTAAGCTGATTGAATCCGGGAGCGGTGTGCCAACAAGGTCTTCGATCGCATAACCAAATTCGCTGCGTGTCAAACGCCGAGACATCACGTTGCCGCGGTACCATTTCTGCGTGGTGTCGGACGCCAATTCATCACAGAGTTTCTGTTTCGGTCGAGCATCAAACCAAGTTTGGATTGCCTGCTTTTGCTCGATGGTAAACGGTTCGCTGTCTTCGGGCGGCATTTCGCCCAACTCAATTCGCTTGACAATACGTTCAAACGAATCGCGATGCTTGATCGCCATCTTGCCGTCGGTGAATTGTGCGATGTTAAATTCACCTTCGGCGTCCTTGTGGCCGTGACAATCCAAGCAATGGGATTTCATCAATGGCAGAATTGTCGCTTCGTATGCCTTACTCCATTCCGCTTCCGTCTGTTCCGCCACGGCGGGAGAGACTAGCAGGCTTAGCAGGACAAGCACGCTGCAGGAGAGAGCAACCAACGATTGCCAGCAGGTCGAATGCGCCCCGCGAATAGCCGCAGAACTGCGCCGTGATGCCGTGCACTGATTCGGTGAAATGGGCGTAAAACGAGCCATCTTGGGGTCGCATCAGAGGATTTAGGAAGGGAAGAGAGTGAAAGTTGAGATCGAATCACTCGGCGGGGTATTCTATTGTAATCGGTTTGTCAGATCCGCAACACGCCACTTTACCAGACCACGTCATTTGCCAGCAGTGACGTGATTACCCCGTCGAGCGATGCAAATCCGAGCACGACGCTTTATCGAATCATTGCAACGGGCTGTTACCGAACATCGCAGGCGGCGTTACTTCCACGTCACTGAGCGAGCTTCGCGACGCTTATGGCAAGAGTGGTTACCATCAACGACCTAGCACTTATGGTGCGACCGACGCCCCACAAGTGCCGCACACCGCGGCAGTCCGAGCTTCTACAGATACTAGAGTTGGTTCTATTTGGCGTATCGCAAATAGCGTGACAAAGCGACGGCATGCGTCCGCGATAACCACGGCTCACGCCGGACTGCGAAATCTTTTGGCCTATTGTGATTTTTGGTCGCGCCGGTTTTCTGCCACCTCTCCACCAACTTCGTTGGGGGAGAGGTCGAACGGA
>CAXBHV010001816.1:0-1632 GCA_963974855.1 uncultured Rhodopirellula sp.
TGCCGGCCCCGAGTGATGAATTACCCATCACGACCGCGATGTGGCGATTTGCTCGTGCCACCGCACTGGCGGCCAAGCAAGACTTGGATGCGGCGGAACGCGAACAAACGCTTTTCCGCGAGGCCGTAGCGGCGGTGGATAGCGATGCAAAAGGAGCGATAAACTTGGCTCACGATGTCCTGAAGGTGGGTGAGCACACGTTGGCAGGCGAAATCGCATTCCAAAAAGGGAATATCGACCATGCCGTAGCGGAACTGAAAAAGGGTGTCACCGCTGAAACGGAACTGCTGTACATGGAACCGCCCGAATGGATTCAGCCCGTGCGTCATTCACTCGGCGCCGTCTTGGTCGCGGCCGAGCGGTGGGACGAAGCGGAACAGGTCTATCGTGACGATCTTGCCCAGTGGCCAGAAAATGGTTGGTCACTGTACGGATTAACGCAATGTTTAAAAGCGAAAGGCGACGTCGCGGCAGCCAAGGAAACCGAAGAGCGATTCCGCAACGCCTGGGCGAGTGCTGACACGCAGATCGAAGCCACGTGTCTGTGCATCCCCGATGCGAAATCCGCATTGCAAAATTCAGAACGTTAACAGGCTGCCAACCTTTGCTACTGCTATAATCAGAGGCATGAGTAAACCCCATCCGAAACCGATTCCTGCAGGGCAAGTTCGAGAACTTGCCCTTGATGTGATCAAACACGATCGATTTCCCTACTTGGCCACCATCGACGGCGATCAACCGCGACTGCGGCCGGTGTCGCCAGTTCGCACCGATGGCTTTACCGTCTATGTAGCGAATTTGCGAGGCTATCACAAAACGCGAGAGATTGCCGCAAACCCTAACGTCGAACTTTGTTATTTAAGTGACACTCATGATCAAGTTCGGATTACAGGCGTGGCGTCAATCGTGGATGACCGAGCGACCTTGGAATCGATTTGGAACGACAATCCGTTACTGCGACAATATCTTGGCAGCGTCGACAATCCCGACCTGATTATTTATCGCGTCGATCCCAACCAAGTTCGCTTCATGCGTGAATGGGCGATCGAGTATCACGATGTGGACTTCAAACTGAACGCGAGTCCGGCAGCCGATGCGTGAACTGTTTCGCACGCTGCCGCTGATGTGTATCGTCTTGCTCGTTCCCGTGCTGCCGTTCCTGTTTTTCGGAGGGCGATTGGAAGATTGGTTGCGAGGTGTGGCCGAGGATCCGCCGTCCGTAACCGCCACTGCGGCGCTGATCATCGGGCTATTGGCCACCGATATCCTGTTGCCGATTCCCTCGAGCGTCGTCAGCACGCTGAGCGGGTGGCAACTCGGTTGGTGGCGTGGAACGATCGCGACTTGGGTTGGCATGAATCTGGGTGCCATCATCGGGTTCGCCTTGGCGCGACGCTGGGGACAACCGTTTGCTCTTTGGTTCAGCAGCGGTGAAGACCTCGAGCGGATGCGAGTCATCAGCGATCGGTACGGTCCCTACGTTTTAGCAATCACGCGGGCGGTACCCGTCTTTGCCGAAGCGAGTGTGTTGATCGCCGGAATCCACCAATTGTCGTGGCGACGATTTTTGCCAGCTGTCCTATTGAGCAATCTTGGCATCGCGATCGCGTATTCGGTCTTTGGCGACTTTGC
>CAXBHV010001817.1:0-1632 GCA_963974855.1 uncultured Rhodopirellula sp.
AATGAGAATGGGTCAAGCGGCAGCTGGGATTCCACCAGCGAGGACCAATGCGAAGATAAATGCAAAGACGGCAAAGCCTTCGACGATTGCCGCCGGCGCGACGGAAAGGCCAAAGATCTCCGGCTTGAGCTTGCTGACGTTGATTGCCGAAGCACAACAGGCACCCTGGAAAATGGCGCTGAACATCAGAGTCAGTCCGCACAAAACACCGATCGCGAATAAACCTGGTGCGCTTGCTGATTCGACGACGTGGCCGTTTAACGTAAACATCACAACGATTCCGTAGATTATTTGCGACGAGGGTAACGCCGATAACCCTACCAGTCGTCCGTAACCACTTTCCACATCAAGCATTGCACCGCAGGCCGTTTGGCCGGCTCGCGCACATCCGATGATGCTACCAATCCCGCCCAGAGCCGTCGGCGCGAAAATGCCAATCCAGCCCAACGCCAACATGAAGGTTTCCATCGAACATCACACCTTTTTGCAAAACGCGCGGAAGGGAGTTCCTTCCTCGGTCAGACTCCAGTTGAAAAACTCAATACAATTGAGACGCAAACCATGAACCACTCCGCCAATCACGCCGAGAATAAAATTGATTCCGTGACCCGCGACTAGGATCAGTAACGCAAACAGGATTCCGAGGCCTGGTACCTGCATCGCATCATCGGCTAGCCCATTGAAAGTGATCGCCAATTGTGCACTTGCCAATCCCAGTGCGAATAGCCGTAAATAGCTGAGTGTATCACCAAATATCTTCGTCACGTTGGTGAGTGCCAGCAGGCCATCGAACATGCGCATCACCCAGTCAATACTACGGATCGAAAACAGCGGCCGCGTGCTGCTAAATAAAAACACAGCTGCCAGCCCACTCATAATGCCATACATCCCGCCAAGTTGCGCGCCTTTTCGCACGCTTTCTGGAGAAAGCGACAGGCTCTCTGCAAACCAAGCGATCGGCTGGGTCGATCCGCTTACAGCAATACCGTAAACTAGCCCGCCGAGAAGCGTGCCGGCCCAACCAACAGAACCGAGCGCCAATAGTCGCCCTCGCTTTCGCCACGCCGTTATCAAATTGGACAACACAAGATGCATTACTCCGATTGCCAGGGAAATCAGCATCATCATTTCGCGCTGCTGGAAAAGCGGCATGCCATTCATCTTTAGTTGTAACCGCTCCAGACCCGGAGGAGTGACACCAAAATAGCTTCCGATCGCTACGCCATAAACGATCGTTGCGACGACCAACGCGAGCATCAGGCTGCGAAAACGGCGGCCCTTGTCGTCTTTGCCCATGCGTTTCCACGCCACCAACAGTATCAACCCCATCATCATTCCGTAAGCAGCATCGGACATGATCATCGCGAAGAAAATCGCGAATGAAAAATACATGATCCAAGTCGGATCCCAGGAACTGTACGCGGGCGTAATGTAAAACGTGACCGCACCTTCGGCTCCAGCGACAGCCGTTGGGTTCTTTAACAGGGTAGGCGGATTCTCGTTCCCCTGAGGCACTTGAACGTTCAGTGCCATCTGATTCTTGTTGCAAAAAGTCTGAAGCGACTCAAGAGTAGATACGGGAGCCCAAGCCTGAAGGGCAAAGACGTGATCGCTTTCGACCAACATCGTCAA
>CAXBHV010001818.1:0-1632 GCA_963974855.1 uncultured Rhodopirellula sp.
GTTTTTGGAGAGATCTTCCAGTCCCAAGCGAGTTCAAAATTTGGGGGCAGGGGAGGACTGAGGATATTTCCGTCTCCGGTGCGAGGTTTCACCAAGCGAACCTCGCCATCGGCGAACTCCCAGGCCTCTCCAACCGGCTTCCCTTTGCCGGTCCGCCAAAACGAGGGCTGACTCCAATCATCCTCGGGCGACACCACCGAAATTTCATTGGACTCTGAGTCGTCTGGCTGATTCGCTTCATCCGCAAGACAGTCATTAGCACAAACGCCTGCACAAGTAAAAACCACCAGCCACAAACAGGGGACCAAGCCAATCAATCGCATCGAAGAAGACCTAGCAAAAGGGAAAAACGAGGAAAGCTCGGCCCATGATACTCGAATTTCTGGGGACGTAGCATCATATTCTGCCCCAACGCGATCGAATTGTTCGCACTTCATCGGGCGTAGGGCCGGTTACCCACCGGCCACGGGCATTGGATGACCGCCGCCGTCGGTTACAGATGGACGGCAACCGACGGATGTCCGGTTCCGACGGCCTCGCATGAAGACGGCCGGTGCAAACCGGCCCTACAGTTGATCCAAAGTTTTTTTAAATCGCGCTAGCTGTCTTGCGTCGTTGCATTAGGCACTAGGTGTATAGACTCAAACCGAGGCGGGGCGAAATCGCTACCGATACTCTCGTGCGGCAGCAGAATTAAGTTGAGCGAGTATGTTGCTGGCCTAGAGAGTCGTTGTCGCGGGCAATCGGCAATAGAGCCACGACGTAAATGCCAAAGATGGCGGCACAAGCAATAGCTGATTTGATCGCGACCGGCAACTCGCTGTAGACCGACGTCGATCCAACAAGCAACGTCACCATCGCGTAGGCCAGACGCTTCACGTTTTGTCGCACTCCGCCTTGGTCTCGCCAATCGCGAAGGGGACCACCGACGACTGGCCACGCCATCGCTTTGGCGTGCAGCGATGGTGAGACTCGCAGCAGGAAGTAACACATCAGCAGCAAGAACGGCGTGGTTGGGATGCCCGGCAGGATGACACCGATCATCGCCAATGCGAAGAACAGACCTGCCAAAATCCAATACAGAACGGCTTTGGCTCCACAGACAGTTTCAACCATCGAAGAACTTTTTGAAAACGTGGATCGTTGCAGCTCGGTTGGCACGGCCCCAAGAATGCATTAGCGGAATTTCTTTGGGACAGACCGCTTGGCAATTCCCCGCCTTGCCGCAGTTTTGAATACCGCCCGGTGCGATCATCGCTTCGATACGGCTGGCCGCGAGAGTTTTACCGATCGGATATGAGTTCATCAACACCGCTTGGCTCATCGCAGCGGCACCGATGAAGTTCCGATCAAGCTCTTCATCGCGCCGTTGTTGGTAGTCTGCGTCCAACTCGTCTTCGCGGCGATCGGTCACGACTTGTTTGTACTGTGGACAGGCTTCCAAGCAACAGCCACAACTCATGCATTGGCTTAGGGGGTAGTTCTGCTGTTGTTGGTCGGACGATTGTTTCGGTCCGCTGCCCAAGTCATAGTAGCCGTCGACGGGAACCCAACACTGCAGCTTTTCCAAAGCACGGAACATCCGATAGCGATCGACGCACAGGTCCCGCACGACCGGAAATTTGCTCATCG
>CAXBHV010001819.1:0-1631 GCA_963974855.1 uncultured Rhodopirellula sp.
CAGCTGCTGCAGCGGCCGATGGACCGCGAAGAATTGGGACGTTTGTGCAGTATTGCCTTGGAAAACAAGGTGCTGGCGAAAAACTATGTGCTGACGATCTCGCGAGGTTGGAACCAAGACCAGCGGATGCGGGCGTTGCAGGCGATGTTTCTCGCCGCGTCAGCCGAAGGGACGCTGGAAACCCAACAACTTCAAATATTGTCAGATATGCGTGAGATCCTCGAATTGACGGACATGGAGTACGAAGCGGCAATCGAAGAAGCATTACAGTGGCAGCCTTAATGGATTTCGGGTGTTGTTTTTGGGCTGTCCAAGAGGGGCTGACAAAACGCCACAGGGCCGCCAGAGGGCCAATGAGAAGGAATGCGTGAACCGATCGCGTTATCGGGTACTCAGCGGTCGCATCGCTTCCTCACCCGCCGATCCCGTGTCTGACTTCGACCCGCCCGAGGCCTCCCATCTTGGCGAACGCTCAGGGATCCCTAAAATCTTTGGTGCACGAAGAGAGAGAAATCGGTCTTTCTCGGCTCCCCCACCTCCTCTGTAACCTGACGAAATCACTCCATGCCCAGTAAACATTCTTTGGATATTAAACGCGTTGCGATCTTGTTTGCGGGTGGTCCCGCTCCCGCCGCCAATGCCGTGATTTCGACCGCCGCCTTTTCTTTTCTCGAAGAAGGTGCCCAGGTTTTTGGAATCAAACATGGTTACAGCCGATTGGCGGAATACACTGCGGCCGGACCGCTGCAGGAAGGGGCGGACTACATCCGTTTTTCTCACGATTCGCTGACCAATGCTCGCAGCAGCCGCGGGATCATGATCGGCACTGCGCGTACCAATCCTGGTAAACACGTCAGCTCGCCGGCGCATTTGAAGGATCCTGAACTGGTTGCTCCGCTGCGACGAGTTTACGAAGGTTTGTGCTCGTTGGAAGTCGACGCATTGATTTCGATCGGAGGCGATGACACGCTGAAGACCGCGAACAAGCTGAAAATGTTCCAAGACAATTTGCCCGCCGATGCACGCCGTTTCCCGATCGTTCATTTGCCCAAAACGATTGACAACGATTACTCGGGTATCGATTTCACGTTTGGCTACTTCACCGCCGTCGAAACGTTGGCCGAAGAAATTCGCAACTTGAACTTTGATGCCGCTGCGGGCCGGTCCTATTTCCTTTGTGAAGCGATGGGACGTAGCGCAGGATGGCTCGCCTATGGTGCCGCAATCGCTGGCGAAGCCAGCATGGTGCTCAGCGTCGAAGACATTTGTGGTGCGTTGGCAGAGGAAGAGGTTGTTAACCAAGAGACCGGTGAAACACGAAAAGTAATGGCACTGGACCGCGTGATCGATCGCATGGTCGACATGATGTTGGCTCGCGAGCGAGAAGGTCGCCAATACGGAACGATCGTGATCGCTGAAGGGATGGCCGAATACCTGCCCACGAAATATCTCGATGGTGTCAGCCGCGATGACCATGGTCACATCAACATCTCGTCGATCAATCTTTCGGCCTTGATTTCGAAAATGATCAGCGAACGCTACAACGAACGAACGGGCAAGACCCGCAAGGTCAACGGATTGCAACTCGGTTACGAAGCCCGTTGCGCCCCGCCACAAGCGTACGACGTCAT
>CAXBHV010001820.1:0-1630 GCA_963974855.1 uncultured Rhodopirellula sp.
ATGTCGGATCTATAGGGGGCAACGCGGTCTTCCAAAAACCAAGCGGGTGTTCCAACGCCTTGCAAGGCGACTTTCCTGTGCGAAAATCTTTTAATCTCGTTCTGAACGGAAAAGTCGTGTTGAGAGAGCGACCTGCTTAGAAAGTTTCGTTAATCCTGGGGCCGCTGAGCATTCACCATCACAACGCGACACGTGCGTTTTGAAGTTGCGGTATTTCTCGATAGATTCGGACTTTAGTCCGAGGAATTGCTTTTGTGTTAGCATTGACTTACTTGGCTATGCCAGTTCCTGCATCACGGAGCACTCACGATGAAACATCGCCTGAAACAGTTCTTCAAAGTCTCGATCGCCTTGATCGCCGTCTTGATAATGGTCGTGGCATTTTTTAGCTGGCGATCGTTTGCCGAGGTCGAAGCGGCGTTGAAACCGATTCGTGATCGAGGTGAGCCGGTGTCGCTCGCGAATCTGCGGACGGATGCCGTCGTCGATGACGAGAACGCCACGACCTATCTCAAACCCATCACCACCGAGATCGAACAAGTCGTCAACGAAGCCTACCCGATTGCTTATCCCGAGGACTTCTCCTGGCGTCACGGGTTGGCGGAGGAGCAGATCGCAAAGCTGCGTCAGATATTTGACACTCACCCTCACCTGCCCGGCGAAATCTCGTTGGCATCGCATTGCGACAACCTCGCTTGGCCGCTCGATTTCGAATCGTCGCCGAACGAACTGATGGAGCAGGTAATGCAAGTGAGCCAAGAGGTACGTGCGATCGCACGGCTGCAGGTTATCCGGACTCGCTACCTCGCTGCCATCGGAAAGCCGGACGACGCGGTGGCCGTTTGTCTCGAAGAACTGCGACTGGTTCGGCTGCAAGCGGACACACCGTTGCTTGTGTCGTGGATGGTCAACTTGGCCTGTCGTCGTGAAGTTTTGTTCCAGCTGAACGGTATTCTGCAAACGGAAACATTGACGCCTGGGACGCATGCTGAGATTGAGCATGAGTTGGCTCAGCAACAGCTGGCTAATTATTTCACACAGACACTCAAATCGGAACGCGCCTTCGGCATCGAGAGCTTTCGTGGATTCTCGATCTTGGTTGCCTCGTTGACTCCGCAATTGGCGAATTACATCGAATACATGAACGAGCAAATCGAGGCCAGCTCACGGCCGCTGCACAACCCAACTCCGACGTCTAAAGTGACCGCCGTTGGCATGACCACGCTACTTGTCCCCGCGATCGATAGCGCACGTGACGCAATGAATCACACGCTTGCGACGGAACGTTGCTTGAGAGTTCTCAATGCGATCCAGTCGCGTCAGGAACCGACGGTTACGGTTGACCTGCATGATCTCGGGTTACCCGCCGAGGCGATCATCGATCCGTATAGCGGAGAAACGCTACTGACCCAGTCCGATGAGTCCGGTTGGATCGTGTACAGCGTGGGCGAAAACGGCAGCGATGATGATGGTCAGATCGAGCCTGACAGCGTGACGAACAAGTCCGCGGATATCGGTGTCGGCCCACCATCGGAATGACGCCAGCGGAATCGAGCAGCTTTGCGTCCCCGCCTAGCGACAGCATGTAGGCTGTGGCATGTGAGCCGTGGGCCGTAAGGCACCGGGTACT
>CAXBHV010001821.1:0-1626 GCA_963974855.1 uncultured Rhodopirellula sp.
CGATCCAAGTCGAGGCGGACAACAACAGGGTGACAACAAACAAATTGTTCAATTTCATTATTCTTTGATCCATAGTTACGACTGTTTAAATTTCGCTTATTGCTCGGTAATGACTTCTTTATTCTGAGCGGTGCTCATCGGTCGCCAAATATTCAGGTTGTCGACCGAGTCGGTAACAAACCGAACGCCGCCATCGGCCATCAACACATTCACACCCCCGGTGTGATAACTGCGAGCGGCCGCATAGATCGCTGCGGTATCACGAACTTCTTCACACGCCAAACGCGGCTTGCTGACATCCGCAATATCCTCACCACAAGCCGCCAAGATGTCTTTCTCGCTTGAGTTGGGATTTTGGTATGCCGAGAAGATAGTGGCTCCCATCGCGGGTGACATCCAAACACCACGAATGTCGGTTTGTGACTCTGCCGCAATGATCTCGCTCATCGCGATCGTATTACTCAAACCATCGGTAAAATCGCGACTCTGCATCCCATTTCGATTTTGAAAACGATCACCTGCGGTCGTTATGCTGCCGACCGTCGTGATGATTTTGTCTTGATTGACGTAGTAGGTACCGAACGCACCGCGTGTCTCCTTTTTCTCCCAAGACAACATGTCGCCGGATCCCCAACACGCAGCATAGTTATTGCCTTTAGCGAGAGCTTCCAATCCGTAGCTTCCGTCCGAGAATTGACCGCTCACGGAGGGTGCCGAGGGACATTTGTCAAAATTGGTCAATTGCTCGCGTCCGAGGTTCCCCAGTGCGTCAATCGCTTCGCAGTGATCACAGGGGTTGGAGGTATGATCATCACCGCGGTCGTCCTCACAACGCTGGACCATTTCCCACATCGCAGGCTGTTCCATGTACGGGAACAGCATCGGCAACCAGTGCCAGCCCAATTCGTTTTGACCGTGCTGCCAGCCACCTGTTTTGAAGCGGTTACCCGACTCGTCGTAGTTAACATTCCCTGGCGGGAACGCCCCGAATGCCGACATGTGGTTGTGCATGGCCAAACCAAACTGCTTCATGTTGTTTTGGCACTGCATCCGACGTGCTGCCTCACGAGCTGCCTGCACGGCGGGCAGCAACAACCCCACCAGGACTCCGATGATGGCGATCACCACCAATAGCTCTACCAGGGTAAAACCGGATCGCTGGGGTGCCTGTGCATTACAACGCTTGTTAAGAGTAATCCGCATTCACGAATTCCTTGATCGAGAGAGACAAAATGTTTCAACAACTACGAGCGGGATTAAAGCGTTCGCATGTTGAAATTGAGCGCAGAAATGATGAAGGAATTCTTAAGATGCGAAGCCACTCACTGAATGCAGACTGCGGTCACACTGAGTCGGCTTAAAGGGCACTTAACACCCACTGAACCCAATTCAAAATGCAACATTTAACAAGCTATAGACTTACCCCCCGTCGCAAGAAATGAATCCTTACAGCATCACAGTACAGCGTCTGCGCTAGACGATCGCCCAGTGCATATACTTTGGCACTCAGCAGGTGATTAAGTAGCAGTGCGGCGTGGGGCTTCGCCCGGTAAAATTCGAGTGTCTGCTCAAGCTGTAACCGGACGGGCCCCGCGTCGCGGGCGTTACGAAAGTCGATGGCACGAG
>CAXBHV010001822.1:0-1625 GCA_963974855.1 uncultured Rhodopirellula sp.
TGTGCTTCGTTAGCCAATCGACGCGTCCGACTGCGCCGCTGGTTTGCGTGTGGTCCTGGCGAAAGGCAGCCAACACATCGATGAGTGATTCCCAACGCGCCAGCACCGTTTTTGACTCGCCTAGCCATTGGTTCGATGTTTCGGCAACAAATTGTTTGGCTGCCTGAAAATATTTCCGCTGAATTTCGAGCGCCGACAATTGGCCCTTCGATGTAGGAACGCTGGACACCAAATTCCAGTCGCTGGCGATGCGATGGATCGAAGCGACACCGTCTTTTAAAACGGGCAAGTCGGCAACCGCGCCGGACTCGATCATATCGAGCACCAATGACACCGAAGCAAATTTCACGTACTCGGCATGATCCGCCATGTTGGAATCAGACAAGCCGATCTGCAATCGTTGCCGCCGCGCGAACATGATTCGCGTGGACGCCAGCGACAGAAACGTCTTGGCACAATAGTGACTCAACCAATGTCCATAGACAAACACAGGCCGCTCACCGCGAAAACCACCCATGTCCGCAATCGTGTCGATCGCCATCGCTTTGATACTCAACCGGTATCGACCGTCGTAATCAAGTGCCCCGGATCCACACAGAGCTAATCGTGACGCCAGAAGCGCTGTCAAATAACGTCGCTGCGGACGAAATGCGATATGCCTAGCTACAAACCGCAACACCAGAACGATGGGCAGGTGAATCCATCGTAGTGCTTCGACAAAGATCCATGTGACGGTGGGCGGAACGGAGTCGAATGTCGTCTTCGCGTCTTGATGGAAATGCTCTTCTTCGGAGTCGTCAGGATGCACCGGGGAATCTTTCGCTGCCTTGGATCGTTTGCGCCGCTGTGCAATCCAGCCAATCGTCATAAGCAACCACAGCAGCGGCACCGAGGCAATCAAGCTGACCACTTGCATCATCCACAGCAGACACACAAACAATCGATAGACCAGCAACCACCCGCCGTTTGCCACATCGGCTTCGTAATTCTCTTGGCAGCCGTACACGTGAGAATAGGCATCGGAACTGTTTTTTAAGACGCGAAGATCGTAACTGGTCTCTGAATCGGCTGTCGCATCGGACACCAATTGGTCGATCGATCGTTGGCAGGTCAGCAGCTCTTCGGGACTTCGCACCTCGGGCGTGGCAATTTCGATCAAGCCACCGGGGGCGTCGTGCATCGTCATGTTCGACTCAAAAGTCACCGCGCCGCCGCTGGCCAAAAACATCTGCTCGCTGTCGAACAATCCTTTGGCGGTCGGTTGATCGCGACGAATCGCTTCACAGATCTGCTCGTAGACAAACAGCGACGCCGGCAGATCATCGGAAGACAAGTTTTGTGGATCGACCGCGATCGTCGCATACTCGGTTTCCATCCCCATCAATCGCGACACAAGCGCGGTCGTCCGCTTGCGAGTGACTGAAGTCGCCGGAGTGCGATCGTCGGAGGATCCACGAGCATTCAAAATCGCGACTCTATAATTCCGAGGCATTGAAATGATGGCAAACGACCTAGCACTGCAGCGTCGTATTCTATGGCGTGCAGTATCGAGCAGATAGGGCGGGAAGGAAGTGAGAAGTTGGGAGTTGGGAGTTGGGAGTTGGGAGTTGGGAGTTGGGAGTTGG
>CAXBHV010001823.1:0-1624 GCA_963974855.1 uncultured Rhodopirellula sp.
CTTGTCCGGTGTCGCAGTCCTGGATGACATGTTGCTCGTTTCGACGATTCGGCAATTGCGCAGGCTTGGTCGTTCGCTTGACGAAGCCGTTGAAGAAGCCGCGATGACTCGCTTGCGTCCGATCCTGATGACGACGCTCGTAGCCAGTCTCGGCTTCGTACCGATGGCGTTTAGCACTGGCATGGGCGCGGAAGTTCAACGACCCCTCGCAACGGTCGTGATTGGTGGCGTGTGCAGCGCGATGGTGATGAGCTTGCTCGTTCTTCGAGTGCTCTACGTCGTCTTCAATATGCCTGTAGAGAAGTTTGATGGAGATGGTGGCGATGATGACGGTCATCCTCGTCAGCCTGATCACCCGACTGATCCCGAGGTCGAGCAGGAACTTGAGCCAGGGCATCCGCCCGAAAGTAAACACTCGTCCAAACCTGTGACGGTTTAGTTTTCCCCCTTGATTCGGCATTGCCGAAGGAGTTTTGTTATGAAGATGAGTTGGATTTTAGCGACACGTGCCTCCGCGTTGACGGTATTGGTCGGCGCACTTGCGTTGGCCGGATGCAATAAAAGCGAGACAGCATCGGACGGGGCCGCCGATCCGGTCGCGGCCACTGACGTGGATCACGGTGGATGGTGGTGTGCCGAGCATGGAGTTCCTGAAGAGGAATGCGCGCAGTGTGACAAGACGTTGGTATCGAAGTTCAAGGATGCTGGCGACTGGTGCGATGAGCATGCACGCCCCGAATCGCAGTGCTTCGTTTGTAGTCCCAAACGATTCGACAAATTCGCCGCCACCTACGAAGCTAAAATGGGCCACAAGCCTCCACAGCCCGAATAGGCGTATCGCCCATTTGATCGTGGTGGCTGGGGGCATGATGGGCGCGTTTTGCCAGCCTGCGAGAACGCTCGCCCCCAGCCACTTTTTTTAACTTCCCGGTCTCACCCCTCAATCCACAGAAGTCCATCCTCTGACGCCATCGCATTCCGAGTGGATCGCCTCAACCAATCAAGAATAAAATATGCCGCCCGAAGCCAGCTTCAGAATCTCGAATCCATTACTACGCATTGCGGTCGTCACGCTTGCGTTGATTCAATCTGGTTGTGGACGTCGCAACAGCGAAATCAATTCAGAAATTTTGTATTCAAAAGACCTCAATCCCATACAGCTTACCGACGTAAACTTTCAACAGGAAGTCATTGACAGCGACATCCCTGTGCTGGTCGACATGTGGGCTCCCTGGTGTCAACCTTGCATTGCGATGAAGCCAACTATCCGCGAACTTGCGTCCGAGATGACGGGTCAAGTGAAAGTCGGCGAACTCAACATTGACGAGAACCTGTTCATCAAACAGAAGTACAACGTCAACAAATATCCGATGTTGCTGATCTTCGTCGACGGCATCGAGGTCCAAAGGATCGTCGGCCTGCAATCCAAAGAGGATCTGATGGATGCACTACGCGACGCTACACCGTAAAAGGGAACCGGAAAGCCATGAGCGACGTACCAGAGACCGACGGAATCACCAAGGACGACAGGTCAGAACGGCGAACGCTGATCTGGGTTTTGTTGATTAATTTCTCCCAAGCTTTGCTCGCCGGAATTGTTGGCTTCATCGCTCAATCCACCGGT
>CAXBHV010001824.1:0-1624 GCA_963974855.1 uncultured Rhodopirellula sp.
CCTCCAATATCCGACGTCAATATCAACGTTTTAGCGGACCAGGCTAAATCCCGTCGCCGCTACCGCGGCTTTTGAAGAGCGAGCAGAAAAGCTGCCTCGTGTTAGCTCGTTGGCGATGATTGGTGTGATTCGCTGGAAAACTTTCAGGCGCTGCAACACAACTGCCAAAACGGATTCAATTGCTTGCACCAGCATCTTCCACTGGAGTAGAATCGGTGAAGGAACTGATCGACGTTCGATCAGAAACCTCAAGCCCCCAAAGCAAACGCTGTGAAGCATTTTTTCTTATAGATGCTCCCTGAAACTCTTGACGAGTTCCGCTACGAAATGCTTCACAGCGTTGCCCCAAAGGCAGTCACGCTGGGTTGCATGCTTATTGCGTCTGTAAAAAGACTAGATCGATCGCATTTCGTTATCCGACTGGAAGTCACAACGCACTACCTTAACTTCGAAAACGATGAACTGCATGAGCCTGTCCCTTCGATCATTGCTCGGAATTATCGCTGGAACCGCCGTCGTGATGGCTTTTTGGACACGTTTTGGGGAATACATGCTCGCGTTAACGACCATGGTTCTGCTAGCTGTTGTGTTCGCCTCATTCCTGCTGCCAAAACACCCCTACCTAAAAACGTTTCGTCGAAGAACAACGCTTGCGATTGCTGCAATTGTCTTGTTTACTGCGTCGCTAGGACCTGCCGCTTTGGTTTACACCACTTACGATCCAAATCTCTATCAAGCACCAAAGTCGCAGCGTGCGTTCCTGCTTGTCTACTCTCCTGTTGGCCGCTGCATGGCATTCCCGGTCGGCCCGCTACGCGACGGCTATCTCTTGTATTTGCGATGGTGGATGCCTCGAGGAATCGCGGTCCAGGATATTGGATGGGGAGTTAAGATCAAGACCCAACACCAACATGTGTACATCGGTATGAATTGAGAGTCAGTGTACAGATGCGGATCTCCAGCGATTTCTCTGGCGTGGCGTTCGACGGATTCGCAGCCATTGAGTTGTTCGCCGCCGCTCGCTGATTCCAACCGTTTTCAAAATGAGCTACTCAATGGTGCTCGACAACAAGATTGTTAGCGACTTCATCGACGCAGCCGTTCATGATCGGACTGCTGCAGCCGGACTGCTTCGCCGATACCCTGAACTCCGGAGTACGAACTTCCGATCGGAGACGGCTCTCCACTTTCTGGTAACCGAGGGCTTTGTCGACGCCGCAACGTTCTGTGTCGAAAATGGTTTCGACGTGAACCGCTGCAACGATCTCGGTGACACTCCGCTTACAATTGCATGTCAACTGGGTGACTCGGCGATGGTTGCTGCATTGCTCGTCCATGGTGCGGACCCGAACCTATCTTCGGATGTGAACGACTGCCCCCTTCACCGCTGCTTACAGCACGGCCGGACTGACCTGATGGCCATGCTTCTGGACGCGGGAGCCGATCCGTACTATACCACTGAACTCGAAGAGACGATCTTCGACCTCTCGACCAACGACTACACTAAACGCCAGCGTGTATCAGCCTTTCTCGCCGAACGAGGTATCGACATCACCAAAGCTTTCCCAGAAGACGAGTAGTCCAGCGATTGTACTGAGCGCCGGTGGGCGACATTGTGTTTACA
>CAXBHV010001825.1:0-1624 GCA_963974855.1 uncultured Rhodopirellula sp.
CAATCGGCATGCTAACGCGTAAATGCCGCAAAAACGCCCTTTCCCGCACGTCCGATCCAAAGCCCCACCGGCGTCTCACCGCACTCGCGGAACCGTTTACTAAGCACCGCGGGGTCATGGCCGCTGCCACGAACCTTGATCATTTCGGCGTAATGATTCATTCGCCGAAGCTCGCGACGCAGCTTTCGCTCATCACAACTTCCAGACCAAATAACTTCGCCGACGGACGCGATGGACTGAATTTTTTTCATCGTGGCGTCATCAATGCCCCCCTCGCTCGTCAAAAATCCCGTAGGACCGCCGAGCGTCTTCAGCCCATAGCTGCTGGCGAAAAATTCCGTTAGCCCGGCCGCCCGAATCGCTGCATCGGGATCGATGATCCATTGCCCCGGCGACTTTGTCGATTCAGCGCGAACCGATTCAACCTCGGCTGCCGAACGATCGTCCGAGTCAAATCGCGAGATACTGCCGTCGCTGCGAACCGCGATCGCCGAAACCGCCCCCGGAATCATCTCCGCTCGCCGAAGGGCATCACCGAAAACCAGCGATTGCTCACGGACGCTGCCCGATAGCGAGATCCACGATCGATGCGTCGCATTGCCGAGTTCGATTTTTGCTGCGGGAGCCAACTTGATGATCGCGGCCGGTGCTGCTTCGATTCGTGGCAAGATCGCATCCAAAGCCGGCTGGTAATCCTCGGGCCGAGTCGTCCGCTTTCCCCCCACACGTCGATCGGGATCGAGATGGATCGCGGCCGCAGCGGGAATCTCGATTTTCAGCACGTCTTCGCAAACGGTTTCGACAACTTGCCCCGTGCCCGATGCACCGAACGCTGCTGCGACAGTCTTCACTTTGCGAAGGTTTGCGTCGGCGTATTGCAAAATCACCGGATCCATATCGACGGCAACAACGCCGCCATGCCGATGGGTGCCATCTTCATTGGCACGATTGGCCAGTTGGATTGCGTCGCCGCCAATACCACAGCACAGATCGTAAACCAAATGATCACCGAGCCAGCCCGACTTCAGCTTCGCGACCTGCCACGCGGTTGCTTGTTGCAACGCACGATCGGTTGCCCACCACACCCCGTCGCCAAGTTTCTGACGAGCCTTTTTTTGCAGCAGTGCAATCGCGATCAATTCGTAAAACGAATCGCTGCCAAATTGATGGCGAAGTCGTTTCGCGACCTTAGGATCCGAGCCCGCTGGCGTTGTCGCCGCGAGCTCGGCAATCGCCGCTTCGTAAGCGACGATCTGCTCGTCTTGAATGCTGTCCGGCATCAGAATTTGCGTTTCGTAGCTACGCTCGCCAGAGCGTGGTTGGTGGGCGTCCAATGCGAATCACCACCTTCTGGCGGAGGTGGCTACCAGAAGAGGCTTCACAGCGTTGGTCAATACGGTTAACAGGCCATGGTTAGTCGCATTTCGAGCTGTTCATTCAACTTCTTGCCGCGAATCGCTTCGGCGATCAAGAACATCATGTGCCCTCCATCGAGTGCAGGGATCGGCAAGAAATTTAAAATGGCAAGGTTCATGCTCAACATCGTCAAGAACAACAATTGAGGGGAAATCCCTCGTTCGGCTTCCTGTTTTGCCAAGTCCATGATCGCCAAGGGGCCACCGAC
>CAXBHV010001826.1:0-1620 GCA_963974855.1 uncultured Rhodopirellula sp.
GCAATCAGTATCACCATCAATCGGTCCCGCGTGATTTTTGCTTGTCCACTGGCCCAGTAAATCATAGCGACTGCTATTGCTAACCACGTTCCCGTAGGCAGTTTGACAGCCATGGAATAGAGATAAAACCACCACCAGCCATGCTTCGATTTCTGTCCCGCTGCGTAAGACGGCAATCCGTTTACAAAATCGCTCTGCTGCCTATCAATCCCGACGACATACTCCTCTGGCAACGGAGAAGGCAAGTATCCAACCCAGCGGTCGCCAAAGCGATTCTGCCAAGCTGGATCGAGGATTTGGTCGGGCGCCCGATAGTCGGTGACCAGATCAAACGATTTAATCGGCCTTCCAATTCCTGCGAATCCATAAGGTATCCCCACAACCACGAAAGCGACGATAATTGCGATGATTGCCTGGTACAGGCGGACCAGGGATCGATGACGCCAAATCTCGTAGACGGCAAAGACCAAGAAGATGGGCCAAAGTAACAGGGCGGTGAACTTGCAAACGGTTGCAAGCCCCAGTCCAGCGCCACCGAGTAACGCCCGAGAAATCGATGGCGATTCACACCAGCGGCAGAACAGCCACGCCGCTAGCGTCATACAGGCTGCCACGGGAACGTCATTAGTAATCAATGACCCATGAGCGATGATTTGAGGCTGTATCGCCCAGAACGACGCTGCAACAACCGCGCCCCAATCTCCAACAAGCTGTCTACCCCAGCTAAAAATAGCCATCGTACCCATCAAGCCAAACATGCCGACAAGCAATCGGCCAAGCACCAAATAGAAATGAAATTCATTGGGCATCGCGGAGAACAATCGCCGCCCGGCCTGCATTTCAGGCCGAGCCGCTCGAACCTCAAATCCTTTCAACGGCGCGACGACCGAGTGATCCCACCCGATTACCGCAGGGATGGCAGCAATCGATCGCACCAGCGGCGGATTGACATTGAAGATGCGTGTATCTCCTTGCTCCCAATAGCGTATCCCTGCAAAGAAATGACCGAACTCGTCATTCGTCGGAGAGCTTCGTACTGCATGGATAGCCACGCACACGAGTTGAATGACCAACACAGTGGCGATCGCATATCGCGTCCATCGCGTATGACGCTGGCCAATCGAATTATCTCGCAATTGCGAGGTGCCATTCGTTGTCACGGATGTTGCTGTATTGCTCTTGTCATCAATCAACGATATCAACCCCAGTTTCAGTGCTGGCAACGATCGCTTGGTCTGCGAACGCGACATTTTCATCCCTGACGTCGAAAGGCGAAGCTGTATCTTATGCCGGCAAGAATGACAATGATCGAAACAATCGCAATATTGATCCAAATGCCCGTGCCAGTGCGATCGGGCGACGCTTCACGACGAAGTTTAAATATATTGTTGACAATCAGATCCATCTCCGCTGCGTTGTACGGAACTTCTAATGCTGTACGTCGCGCCTTGTCGGATACCCACGTACCGCGTTCCCAATCGGGAAACCATTCGTTGGTCGCAACCTCGATATCCGTAACATCAAGCAACTCGAATGTTCCGTCAGTGTCATAGGCAGCGAATCTAGCCTTGCCTGGATAACGGATTCCGTCGACAGTCTTGATTTCATCAATCTCAAAAA
>CAXBHV010001827.1:0-1615 GCA_963974855.1 uncultured Rhodopirellula sp.
GATGCAGTGGAGACCTTGTACAGCGACCTGTTGCGAGAAAACGGATACCGCACAGGCTACTTCGGCAAATGGCACGCCAAGATGCCAGCAGGGTACCGAAACCAAGATCACTTTGACGAGTTCGAGGCAATCGGGCGAAATCCGTACTACAAAAAACAAGCCGATGGCAGTTTGCGTCACGAAACCGAATTGATCGTCGATCGCGGCATCGCATTCGTTAAGAATCAGCCAAAGGATAAACCGTTCGCACTGAACATGTGGTTCAACGCCTGTCACGCCGAAGACGGCGATCGTCGCCCGGGGATCGGGCATTTCCCTTGGCCTCGCGCAGTCGACGGGATGTACGAAGACGTCCAAATCGCTCCGCCGCGACTCGGCGATCCCGCGATCTTCGATGGACAACCCGACTTTTTGAAAACCACAATCAATCGCGAACGTTATTTTTGGCGATGGAATACGGACGAAAAATATCAAACCAACATGCGAGCCTATTACCGCATGGTCAGCGGTATCGATGGTGCAATCGGCCGTTTCATGGCCGCGTTGGAAGAAACCGGATTGGCCGACAACACGATCATCGTCTACTCGGCCGACAACGGCTACTACATGGGCAATCGCGGGTTTGCCGGCAAGTGGTCGCATTACGAAGAGGCACTCCGCGTGCCGATGATCGTTGCGGATCCGCGGGTACCCAAACCTCAGCAAGGCAAAGTCGCTGACGCAATTGCATTGAACTTGGATCTGCCGGCCACGTTTTTGGATTGGGCCAACGTCGAAGTGCCGAAGCGTTACCAGGGGCACAGTCTGAAACCGATCGTCGAATCGCAAAAACCAGCGGATTGGCGAACCGAGTCATTCCATGAGCATTTTGCGGTTCGCAATCGCATTCCAGCCTACGAAGGCATCCGTAACGAGCGATACAAGTACGTTCGCTATTTTGACCACGGCAACCACGAATTCTTGCACGATCTAAAAAACGATCCTGACGAATTGGTCAATTTGGCCTCGGATCCTGAGCATGCCGAAACGCTCAAAGCAATGCGTCAGCGGACCACCGAGCGTGTCGCAGAACTGGGTGGCCCGCTCGATCCGCTGAAAAACTTTTCTCCGTCCACCGTGCCTCATCCCGAGGCTTCGGCCGCAGTCGGCACGGGAGCGGACAAAGACGGTTTCGTCCGCGTGTTTGACGGCAAGACGCTACGTCAGTGGTCGGGTGACTCTAAGTATTGGTCGGTTCAAGACGGTGCGTTGACCGGCGTGACTGATGGCTCGCTAAAGATGAATCGTTTCATCACTTGGAAGAACTCGACGATCCGCAACTTTGATTTGCGAGTTAAAGTCAAAGTGACCGCCGGCGGCAACAGCGGACTTCAGTATCGCGGCACATCGCGTCCCGATCTCGGATTGGACATCGTGACCGGTTACCAATGTGACGTCGTTGCGGACAACCCCAACTACAACGGAATGCTTTACGAAGAAAAGGGACGACGGATCCTGTCGCATACCGGCGAGAAAGTGATCATCGACGGCAACGGACAACCGTGGGTCGTTGGCCAATTGACGGGCAGTGATGCGATCAAAGACTTCAATACCGAAGCTTGGCACGATTACCGCG
>CAXBHV010001828.1:0-1613 GCA_963974855.1 uncultured Rhodopirellula sp.
TTCGCGCATGATGGCAGACAGTGGGGGAACGAGGTTACATCGCCACTGGTGTACCCTGAGTCCGCACGACCAACGACCCGATAATCATAATCCCCAGCGTGCCGGTGTGAACCAACCATGCATCACCACTCTGAGCTACGGTCCGCATCGTGACAAATGTCATTACTAACAATGCGATGTAAAACTGGCGCTCTGACCAACGGGCCAATTCGCCATCACTGACTTTGCTCAGGAAAAGAATGCCGAGAGCAAGCAGGGGAAGAACGATAGCATCGACGATTCGGAGGGTTTGGAAAAGATCCGACACGTGATTTGCTCCGAATGATGAGATGAGATGAGGTCTGACTCCGCTTGTCCCATGTAATGCCGCCCCCTCGATAGGTCGACTTTAGCGAATCGGCAAAATTTGCGGGAAATAGTGGTCGCGGCGAAGGCTTGCTAGCCGGAACCTCCACTTAATCGCTAAAGCTTTCCTCAAGCGACTCAGCTTTCCTAACCGATAGAAACGTTAGCCTTCGTTTGGCGATCGATTTTCTGTTTGCGCGTACGATTTCTGGATCGGATCTCGAGTCATGGACTTTTCCACGATTACTGCCTTTATCGCAAAGAAGCTGCTGCTATTGGCTCTTTTGGTGGGGCTTGCTCCAACCACCGGATGCCGTATTTGTGCTGAATGCGAAGATCTTTCCTACCCCGCTTACGGAGGTGCATGGCAGCGGACGCGTCGCGACGGAGGGCGGGTCGGGAGCATCTTTGACCCAGGTGGGGCGAGAAATTCCGAATTAGTCAGTCGCGATTTGCCACTGAGTCCGGACGAAAAGGAGCGTGCGAAACGCAGCGGTGACACAGATCGTCCGCTTGAGGAGACCGATGGCATTGACCCCAAATCGTCGTCAGAGACCGATTCAATGAACCTTGACAACGAGGATTCCGATGGAAGTCAGTACGACGAAGAAATGCAACGCAAAGAGCAAGAATTGCGAGACTTAGATCTCGATGAAATCCGGATTCTGCGAGGACGTCCGGAACCGCTCACCGGAGCCTGATGACACTGGGGACTGATCGTGCTCGCGTCGATCGTATCAGAATTTCAAAATCCGCAGCCTACTACCTTCACGTTTGGCTCTGCTTTAGGCTGTATTGATCCACTTTATGTTTCACACCACACGAGCCATTTCCATGTTGGATCTTCGTCGTTTCGTCCGAGACATTCCCGATTACCCGCAACCGGGGATTCTGTTTCGGGACATCACCCCGATGTTGGCAGATCCGAAGGCGTTGGCGGCCGCTACCGAGGCGATGGCCGTGCCATTTTTGGACGCCAAGATTGACATCGTTGCTGCAGCAGAAGCTCGCGGCTTCATCTTTGCCGCTCCGCTCGCGATTCGGCTCGATGCCGGTTTTGTCCCTATTCGCAAACCAGGCAAGTTGCCCTTCAACATGCACTCGTTTGCGTACGAGTTGGAATACGGCACCGACGAGCTACAGATCCATGTGGATGGGGTCAAACCAGGCCAACGCGTCTTGATTGTCGACGATCTACTGGCCACCGGCGGGACAATGGAAGCATGTTGCCGACTGTTGGAAAAGTGTGATGCCAAAATCGTCGGCTG
>CAXBHV010001829.1:0-1613 GCA_963974855.1 uncultured Rhodopirellula sp.
ATTCCCCAGATTCTGGCCTAGTCCGTTCAGCCGATAGAGGGCCGTGAAATCGAGGTTGGGTTTGCGTTGGTTGTTCCGCACCAGGACTTCCAATCGCCGAATGCCGACCTCCAGTCGTTGCCGGACCACTTCGGGTCGATTGTCGATCGCTTGAAAATAAGCACCTTGTGGGTCGACGTGAATGTGCTGGTCCGTCGGTTCGGTGATCGCCACCAAGGTGCCACCTTCGCCAGGCGAAAGTTTCAGCAGATTGCGTAAACGTAATTCGCTCGAAACTCGCTCGGATTGCAAGCGAATGTATTCTTGTTGGTAGGAATGCAACTGAGCACGGGCCTTGGCGACGTCGGCTTGAATGACAAGTTTTGCTGCCAGCGATTCCTTTTGGATCCGAACGATTTCTTCGAGAATGGGGATGACTTTTCGGTATTCCTCGACCGCAACTTGAGCGAGATACAGGTCCCAAAAGGCCTCAGTGACGCTGCGAACCGAAGACATCAAAGAGCCTTTGAATTCCCAAGCGGACTGTTCCATCAGCAGTCGCGAGACCTGAATCGGGGCCATGTTGACCTGGACGCCTGCGCCTTGCAACAGCGGTTGGCGAAGCGACAACGCCAACTCGCTTGAATAGGTCGGATTGAACCCCGACGTCGTCGCACCCGGCAGAAATAGGTAACCAGGACTCGGGTTGTACGCCGCCGAGACTGTTCCACCGGTGGTCAACGGTTTGGAAAGCGATGCCGTGAGGGCGCCTTCGTCGCGGCTGAGCGGTTTACTTAGACCGGGGCCGAAAAAGGCGTTGGGAGGATTGTTGAATTGGTTGCTGTAAAACTGGGATTCAAACTGCGTATCAAACGCCGCCAGTGCGGCTTGCAGACGTGCCTCGGAAGCTTCGACATCGTAAAAAGTCGTTCCAGATGTGGTGACCTGTCCCCCAATCGAGACACGTGCAATCCGTGAATGGCTGAGACTTGTTTGGATCGCTTCGTGCAGCGAGATCTCTCGTTTGACGGCGGTGTGATCGGTTACCAGCGGAATGACTGCCATGCCTGCGGGGTCTTTGGCGAGGTCCCCGGCGGGATTCGCAAGGGATTTTGCCACGTTTTCTAAGGACGCATTGGCCGACGCGAGCTGAACGGGTGGTTCAGGCAATGGTGTCGACTGAACCGTTTGTCGATTCAATTCCTGGTTCGACCGCAAGGCAAAATGCATGTTATCGCGGTCGCGTTGCTGGGCCCTGCGTTCCGCCCAATGACAGCCAGGCGCAATGATTGCAAGCGTCAGCAATAAGGGAATGGTTCGTCGCGACATGACGTGATGTGTTGGAAAATAGACGATTCAAGAATGAAGGGGCATCCGTTGTTTCGAGCGATAACAGGTGCTGATGACAGAAAATGACGGACATTTCCGAGGATTCGGCTGATTCGCTCTGGGATATCCTTGCCGCCTTGCCCAAATTCCCACAGGGAGGTGTCCATTGCCCCATCTGAGTGCCGTGTCGCAGCAGCGTCGCAGACTCGATTGCCGCCGGCCAAATCGGCAAAAACGAATTAGTCATACTTCTGATTTTCGAAGTAAAACGGAGCGATATCCCTCGAAAAGCGAGCAACCCTTCA
>CAXBHV010001830.1:0-1609 GCA_963974855.1 uncultured Rhodopirellula sp.
ATCTCCGCTCTTCTTCCAATCTCGATCGACAAACGGTAGGCACATGGGACTCTTTGACAAGCTTCGTGGCGAACTAATCGACATCATCGAATGGATCGATGATTCCAACCACACCTTGGTTTGGCGGTTCCCACGCTACAACAATGAAATCAAAAACGGCGCTCATTTGATCGTCCGTCCTGGACAAGTCGCGGTGCTGGTGCACGATGGCGAGATCGCCGACTTGTACCAACCTGGGCATTATGAGTTAACGACTCAAAATATGCCGATCATGACGACGTTGGCAAGTTGGAAGTACGGATTCGAAAGTCCGTTCAAAGCGGAGGTGTATTTCGTTAGCACCCGACAGATCACCGATCTGAAATGGGGCACTCCCAACCCGATCATGCTGCGTGATTCCGAGTTCGGGCCAATTCGCATCCGCGCATTTGGCACATACGCACTCAAAGCAATCGAGCCCAAAGCACTGCTTCGCGAAATCGTCGGTACCGATGGCGATTTTCAGTCGGATGAAGTCACGGGGCTGCTGCGTTCGATGATCACATCCTCGTTTTCCGACGTGATCGGAAAATTAAATATCCCCGCGTTGGACCTGGCTTCGCGTTATCAAGAAATTGCTGCTGCCGTCAAAGCGTCGGTAGTGGAACAGATTGATGATGAGTATGGACTGGATTGTCCGCAGTTGATTGTCGTCAATATCTCGCTGCCTGAAGCGGTCGAAAAAGCACTCGACACGCGGACTAGCATGGGCGTGATTGGTGATATGGATCGTTTCCAGCAGTACCAGATGGGACAAGCGATGACGGCTGCTGCGGAAAACCCTGGCGGCGGGGGAGCCGCCGAAGGAATGGGGCTCGGAATGGGCTTTGCCATGGCCAGCCGCATGATGCCGCAGATGGGCGGCGGGGCGGCAGCACCAGCACCCGGCGGTTCACCACCGCCTCCACCCCCAGCCGGCGCGTGGCATATCGCCGTGAACGGAGAAACACGAGGCCCGTTTTCGTTACAACAGATGGCCGCCGGTGTCAGTAGTGGTGAAGTTAAAGCGGACACCGTCGTTTGGACCGCAGGTATGCAAGGTTGGGCGGCCGCATCAGCGGTACCGCAATTAGCAAGCCTGTTTACCGCCGCAACCCCACCACCTCCACCGCCAGCCTAGCCCCCTGGTCTTGTGAGCCGTGGGCCGTAAGGCACCGGGTAACGCGGCTGTGGGCTGTAAGGCACCGGGTAACGCGGTTGTGAGTCGTGGGCCGTAATGCACCGGATAAGTCTTAAGCCCCGGCCGCTCACGCGTCACGGCTCACTAAATTAACAGGCCGCAAGCCGTCCGGACGCAGCGAGCAAACACGTTCAAACAAGACCAGAAGCCTCGCCCCCTACCGCTAAATCAAACGACATCAAACACTGTTTCGCAACATGAACACCGCAGCACGCGACGTGCCTCCCATTCCGATTGTCGATTCCCCGCTTGCCGTATCGGTACGTGTGGGGACCGAGTGGATCGTGGATGCTTACGGATGCAGTGCGTCGGCGTTGCAAGATCTAGAAATCGCCAGCGGGATTTGCCTCGACGTGATCACGGAGCTGGGGTTGCGAGTCGTGGGCGAGC
>CAXBHV010001831.1:0-1608 GCA_963974855.1 uncultured Rhodopirellula sp.
GGTTGGAAAACTGCAGGGCGTCTGAGGGCGAAACCAGCTTCGACAAGAAATTTGCTTGTTGGACCAAGATAGGCAAGCAGTAAGCCAGTCGCTTGCGGTGACACGAATACCTCAACTCAACTACCGGAGATCCCACTGATGACCATTGCAACTATCAATCCAGTGACCAACGAAACGATCAAAACGTTTGAGCCGATGACCAAGGATGACGTGATGGATGCCATCGGCGGCGCCCACACGGCTTTTCAAAAATGGCGAGAAAGCACATTCGATGAACGCAAAACTTTCTTGCAGAAGTTCGCCAATCTCCTGCGAGCTGACGCGGATGAGTACGCTCGAATGATCACTTTGGACATGGGTAAACGGATCTGCGAAAGCCAGTATGAAATTGAGTACTGCGCGAACATAGCAGAGTTTTACGCCAACGGTGCTGAGGAATTTTTGGCCGATCAGCAAATGAACGTTAACGGTGCGAACGCGTATCTTTGTTACCAACCACTTGGCGTTCTGTTGGGTGTAATGCCCTGGAACTTTCCCTTCTATCAAGTCGTGCGTTTTGCTACCCCCAACATCATGGCTGGCAACACTGTCATGGTAAAACACGCCAGTAACGTTCCGCAGTGTGCGGTTGCGATCGAAGAACTGTTTAACGATTGTGGTTTACCAAGTGGCGTCTACACCAACCTCTTTGTTCCAAGCGAATTCGTGGAAGCGATCATCTCTGACTCTCGCGTCCAAGGGGTCTCGTTGACCGGCAGCGAACCTGCGGGAGCTTCCGTGGCTACCGTCGCCGGCAAGAACCTCAAACGCAGTGTTCTTGAGCTCGGCGGCAACGATCCGTTCATTGTTCTCGAAGATGCGGACCTCGATCATACGATAGAGCAAGCCGTCAAAGGCCGAATCGTCAACGCCGGTCAGTCCTGCGTGGCATCGAAACGATTCATCGTCGTCAAGGCGGTGGCGGACAAGTTCATGGATGGATTTAAGAAGCAAATGGAGTCGTTGAAACTCGGCGACCCGATGGACACCGACACGACGCTGTCGCCACTGTCTTCCGAAGACGCCGCCGTCACAGTGCAGAAACAAGTGCAGTCGGCGATAGACGCGGGTGCCACTGTGGTCTTGGGGGGCGATCGACCTGATTGCGACGGCGCCTACTTCAATCCGACCATCCTGACAAATGTAACGAAGGATATGCCAACCTTCGATCAAGAGATTTTCGGCCCGGTCGCGACGGTGTACGTCGTCGAAGATGAAGCCGAAGCAATCAAGCTCGCCAACGATTCGTCCTACGGCCTGGGCGGCAGCGTCTTCACCGCTGACGTCGAGCGTGGTCGCCGCGTCTCTGAGCAAGTGGAGACGGGAATGATGTTCATCAACCAACCTACCCAGTCTCAAGCTGAACTTCCGTTCGGTGGCATCAAGAACTCGGGCTACGGACGCGAGCTTTCGCACCTCGGCATCCTCGAGTTCATCAACGAAAAACTGATACACTGCGGTAGCAAGTAGTAGCAACTTTGCCGCGTGCTCGGCACATCAGTCAATTCATCCGAACCCAAAAACTGTATCGAAAGAGACT
Source organism: uncultured Rhodopirellula sp. (assembly GCA_963974855.1). GTDB lineage: Bacteria > Planctomycetota > Planctomycetia > Pirellulales > Pirellulaceae > Novipirellula. The sequence continues at coordinate 1,580 of CAXBHV010001831.1, forward strand.
CAAATGAATCAATTCGCACCCAATCTAAT
>CAXBHV010001832.1:0-1606 GCA_963974855.1 uncultured Rhodopirellula sp.
TTTTTCGCGGCGGACCTGTGCGTGACGCACACGTACGTGGCGAGCAGGGTTGGACGCAGACCCTCTGGGTACAAAAGCGACCCTCCGGAAGCAAAGGCAGCTGTGCTTTTCTATAGGGGGGGCGGTCGCCAAAAGCCACGCGGCTTGGCTGGATTGATTATGATAGAGCCCCAACGGCAATTTGCTGTTTGTGATTCGTTTCCATCTAGTCTTGCCTTGCAAGACTCGCCCAAATCGTCACCTGTGCAATCGCAAGCTGCACCAACCGCCGCCGAATCTCGGGCTGGAGCCCCGCAGCCTCAAGCCAAACCCCAGCAGAAGGACTCGAGTACTGCACACGCGGATTCCTCGGGCGATGATATCGATGCGGATGTCTCGGTGGCTCCCCCTTCGCCCGCTGCGGAACGATCGAAGTCGTCCAGCGTGCTTTTTGACGGCGAGTCGACGTGGTACGTTCGACCGCCAAGCGGTGGTCAATATGGCCCCGCCAATGAAGAGGTATTTCGAGAGTGGATTACCGAAGGACGCGTTGCAGCCACCGCACTTGTATGGCGAGATGGATGGGCGGAGTGGCGCGAAGCGATCGAGGTGCTGCCCGAATTGTCCGGTCGCAGCGAATCCGCACGCGGTGGACCTGAGTTGAACCTCGTTTTTGGAGACTCGGGCGCCGCGCGTCCGCAGAGCTCAGCCCCGATCGACAATTACTCGGGTGGCACCGCAACGACCACGACTGAAGTACACGGAAACCGCCAAATTGGTGCGATCAAACGAAAGCGATTCTTACAGCGGGCCGTGATAATCACAGTGCTCTCTCTTGTTGCCATTGGGTTAGTTGCTGCATTACTTGCGGTCGCGGGACGTTAGTGACTCGCTTTCACGATTGCAGCGTCACGTTTCGTCTCAAACAGAGACGGGCCAAACAGAGACGGGCCAAACAGAGACGGGCATTGCATATCCGTGCGTTCTGGAATGAGATTTGCCACGGCGTTGGGTGATATTGTGTTGCTTTGCCACTGGGATGCATGGATACTGCGGGACCGATACCCGCTGATGGATTGATGTACTACAGTATCGGTTAACTGACGCTGAGGCGGATCCTTCGAAAAACGCTTTGGCGGCAGTCATCGATTTCGACGACATGCTAAAACCTTGACTCACCAAAAAACCTCCTTAGGAGCCAAAACGATGACGATTGCGACACGACTGAACGCCCTTTGCCTTGCCATGCTTTTCAGCCTGGTTGCGACAAGTTCATTTGCCGCGGATGAAGCGGACGCAGCAGCTAAAGAGGAGGCGAAGACGGTCAGCGTGTTTGGCGAGGCCGACTTGAAGGTTCCCGCTCAATTCAAAGCAACCAAGCCTCAATCGGGTATTGTCGAGCACGAATTTGAAGCCAAGTCGGCCAAGGACGACGAAGTGACCGCCCGGGTCACGTTCATGGCCGCCGGAGGCGATGTTCAAGCCAATATCAGCCGTTGGAAGGGCCAATTCAGTGGTGGGGATGCGGAGGCACAGAAATCCAAAGAGATGAAAGTTGGCAAGTGGACCGTCCACATCGTCGACGTCAGCGGCAAGTTCCAGGAGCGGATGGGCGGCGGGCCTTTCT
>CAXBHV010001833.1:0-1605 GCA_963974855.1 uncultured Rhodopirellula sp.
ACCGCAGGTGCAATTCTCGTCCGCCCGAAATTCGTAATTCGCGATCGGGATTGACGAAGCGGAACATCGCCAGTGCTTTCAGGCACTGGTTCGCATTCAGATCCAAGTTTCCTTGCAACGGAGTGCCCTCGATTGCATTCAGGAAGTTCAGCGGAATCGAGTGAACGCCGAGGTCGCGAAGATCAAACGCCATCGAGACGACATCTTCGGGAGACTCACCCATGCCGATGATCCCGCCGCTGCACATTTCCATTCCTGCGTCACGAACGTGCTTGAGGGTTTGGACGCGGTCGGCGTAGGTATGCGTTGTGCAGATGTCGGCGTAGTGCTCTTCGCTGGTGTTCAAATTATGATTGACTCGGTCGACTCCGCACGCTTTCAGCCGGTCGGCTTGATCGCGATTGAGTAGTCCCAGGCAAGCACAAATATCGAGCCCATATTTTTGTTTGATCTCGGGCACGATTTGTTCGACTGCGGACATTTCTCGCTCGTTCGGCCCACGAGCTGAAATCACCAGGCAATAGGTTTTGGCACCTTGGTTAGCCGCAATCTCAGCGGCTTTCATCAAGTCATCCCGCTTCAAAATATTGTATTTTGGAACCGGGGCGGTCGAGATTTTCGATTGGCTGCAATAGTGGCAATCTTCGGGACAAAGGCCGCTTTTGGCATTCATCAAGAAGTACAGCTGGACGGTGCGGCCAAAGTAGCGGTGGCGGATTTGATAGCCCGCCGACAGAATCGGCAGTACGTCGACGTCGGGGGCGGTTAAGATAGAGAGGGCGTCTTCGCGAGAAATCGATTCGCCCGCAAGTACACTTTCTGCAAGCTGTTGGTATCGATTCGCATTGATTTGCGTTTCGTTTGGCGTTGCGGTCGCTTCAGGACTGGCCGTCATGTTATTCTGCCTTATTCTCTCGAGTCGCTCTTCGCACGTTCGAAGTGTATTGTTTCGTTTCTCAGTCATTTTGAACCATGAGAATCCCAACATGGTGAACGTGCCGAGCCAAATCGGCAAGTCGTCTACAGCGTGTTTTTCCCAATGAGCCATTATTACGTAAGAATTGGCGTTCTCGGCGATATTTTCGTCGGCCAAGCAAATGCGTCCGGCGTGCCATCCGATTTTTCGTATGGGACGCGAGTGATTGTGCGAACGAGCCGAGGAGTCGAATTGGGCACGATCCTCGGCGAGGCTTGCTCGATGACTCGCGGAAACCTCGATTCGATCGAGAAAATGCCCATTGTTCGGCTAATTCGCCCTACCACGCGTGAGGACGAGCTGCTGATTCGAAGACTCGAGCGGCATAAACGCGAAGCTGTCGAGGCCTGTCGTGTCTCGTTGGCCGAATCCGGCTCTGCAGCCGTGCTGTTGGATGTCGACCAAGTTTTCGACGGGGGATCGCTGGTAATGCACTTTTTGGGCGACGTCGACGAGACCGCCGAGGCGATTACCAAAGACGTCAGCGAGCGTTACGAGTCGATCGTGCGGACCCGCCACTTCGCCAAACTGCTCGGCGAGGGGTGTGGCCCCGGGTGTGGCACAAGCGAGGGCGGCGGCTGCGGCACAGGGTGTTCCGGCTGTGCCGTCAAAGCGGCCTGTGCGGTCAA
>CAXBHV010001834.1:0-1600 GCA_963974855.1 uncultured Rhodopirellula sp.
CTATGTGGCTTATCCCAACATCGACATGACCACACAAATGGTCGACGCGATGGAAACCACACGTGCCTATGAAGCAAACGTCGGCGTGATGGAGATTTCCAAGAACCTAAGCCGCGAGACGTTGACGATCCTCGCTTAATCGCTCGCCCAAACGTTTGCGTCCGTAACGCTAAATCATGAAACCGATTTCGACCATCGCACCGCCGCCACGCCCGGCCAACCCATTTTTGACGAATCCCTCGTCGAAGACCTCGGGTGCTGCGAATGTGCCGACCTCAGGAGTCGATTCGTTCGCCAAACTGTTGTCCAACCAGGTCAACAACGTCAACTCGATGCAGAACAACGCCGATGGCATGGTCCATTCGTTGTTGACAGGCGGTGATGTGAACGAAGCCGAAGTGTTGACTGCGGTACAAAAAGCCGATCTCGCCTTTCGTATGCTGCTGCAGGTTCGCAACAAGTTAATGGAAGCCTATCGCGAAGTTCAACAAATCCAAATTTAAGACAACGGGGAACGTCGCCCCGATCCACTCATCCACGAAACCAATTCACCTCTTATCCGACACCTCGCGTAGACCATGAACTTCTTTAACCAGTCCGCTGAACAGTTACGCGAAACATTCAAAGCGATGCCGATGCAATCGCGAATGATCACGCTGCTGTTGGTCGCTGCGATCGCGATCGGATTGGGATTCCTGGTTCGCGGCAGCGGTACGACGAATCACGAAGTTTTGTTCGGCGGCCGTGTGCTTGGCGAACAAGAACTCGACTCAGTCGAACTGGCGTTCAGTGCCGCGGGGCTCAATGACTGGGAACGCGAAGGTCGCCGAATTCGTATTCCAAAAGCAGAACGTGCCGCCTATTTAGCGGCGTTGACCGAATCGGCAAACCTGCCCATCTCGCTTCGCAGCAATGTGCAATCGGCGATCGAAAGCAACAGTGCGTTCGACTCGAGCGAACAACGTAATTCGCGAGAAATGCACGCCAAAGAACAAGATCTGGGCAGCAAAATCGCGGCGTTTATGGACGTCAAATGGGCCAGTGTCGAGTACGACCGGGGCGAGCGATTCGGGCTTAGCCGATCGCGTCCGCAATCCGCCAGTGTGGTGGTGGCTCCCGAGGGCACCGATCCGTTGCCGCGACAACGGATCCAAATGATCAAAGATTTAATTCGCGGTTCGTTTGCTGGCATGACCAGCGACGATGTGGTCGTCATCGACACCAATTCCTCCGGCGTCACCGATTTCAATGACGACAGCGACCCGTTGGCAAATAAACGCCGCGAAGAGGAAGCTCGTTATGAACAGAAAGTACGAAAACAGCTCGGCGGCTATGGGCCGGATGTCCGAATCGCGGTGTATGCCGAGATCGACCCAACGATGGATGTGCAAAAAACCGTTCTTAAATATGATGCCGAGCGAACCACGCTGACCGATCGCTCGAAAAAGGTCGACTCGCAAAGCAACCGGCCTCTGAACCAAGGAGTGCCGGGGACGGTCCCCAACGCGATCGGTAACCGTGCCGCCAGCATCGAAGAGAATGCTCAAACGACCAAATTAAAAGAAGATGAACGCGAAAGCAGCGGAGTGGCGGGTCAACA
>CAXBHV010001835.1:0-1600 GCA_963974855.1 uncultured Rhodopirellula sp.
AACGGTGCCATCACGCTAGTGATCGAACTCGTATCCAAACCAATTCGCTGCGTCATAGTGCCACGTGCACACTAAAATCGAATCTGACGATCCGATGGAAAAAAGGCGTCTTCTTTCCGTCTGTGACCGAGGCAATGGCAAGCGGTTCGCCTCTAGCGACAAAACGCAAAACTCCGCCTGATCCTAAGCAAAAATGCTTGATCCTGCGAGAAACCGATACCAAGCGTGTAAAGCGAGCCATAGTGTATAGTTTGGGCAGTCTGATATGTACTCCCCATTCGCAACGAAAGTCGGCTGCGGAAATCAGCCTAGTGAGTCGGCTATTGAACGAAGTCACCTGAAACACCCCATTTGCCGACAAAAGTCTGTTCTGCAAGCAACATTCGCTGGCGTGCTCGCAATTCTCGTGCTTGCAGCGACTTTGCTTCTTCCTGAACCGGATCGCTGAGGTTCGGATAACCAATTGCAATCGCGGTTTGCGGTTGGTGGTCCTCGGGAATCTGATACTCCTGACGCGTTCGGCTCAGATTGACGCCACCCATCTGATGAACTTGCAGTCCTAATTGGGTTGCTTGCAGGGCGAGATGGGCAGATGCTTGTCCAAGATCGTAAATCGCGACGCGATTGGGACTATTGTTGCGCCGAAATGTCGTTCGGTTGACCGTAATGATCAGTACGCCCGCGTGCCGAGCCCAGTCTTGATTCGCTTCCATCAAGCACCCGACCATCGTTTCAAAGTGGGGAGTGTCTTGGCGTCTGGCTACAATCCAACTCCACGGCTGATCGTTAAAGCTGCTTGCGGACCAACGGGCGGCTTCCAGACAGGTCAGAATTTTGTCATCCTCGACCTCCCGTGGCTCAAACCGATAGGGGCTAAATCGATTTTGAATTGCATCAAGTACAGGGCGCTGGGTGGGATTCATTAGTTCCGAAAACCGAACGAGACAACGAGATTTCAGTGGCGATTATGGCAAAGGAAGCTCAAGTGCGAAGCAGGTCCGCGAAACCATGGAGCGATTTGACGATCCGACAACGCTGCAAAATCGTCGCCGCAGCTCGGTTTTCGATTGCATGCCAAGTCGACAATCTAACACGTCTGTGTGAGAGCGACCAGCGAACCGATTCGCTCGAAACGGTGACGGCCGAGTTGTTTCCGCTCTGTGATTCGCTGAAATACTTGGGCCGTCGCGGTGCTGCGATTTTGCGACCTCGGCGACTAGGCGTTCTCGGACGGCCTATTTGGATGTGGGGGGTGCAGAGCATCGTTCGCCGCGAACCGCACGGCACCGTGCTGATCCTCGGCACATGGAACTATCCACTGTTGTTGATCGGAGTCCAGCTCGCGCACGCATTGGCAGCGGGAAACCGTGTGTTGCTGAAACCGGCCCCAGGGTGCGAGACGCTGACGACGAAATTGGTCGAGTGTTTCTACGATGCGGGGGTTCCGAGTGACACGCTGGTTCAACTCGATTCATCGGTCGATGCGGCTTCACGTGTTCTCAATCCAACCGACGATGCCCCGCCCTCCGAACGAGTTGATCTTGTCGTGTTGACGGGCGCTGCGAACACGGGACAAAAGGTGCTTGAACAAACCGCCGGC
>CAXBHV010001836.1:0-1599 GCA_963974855.1 uncultured Rhodopirellula sp.
GAAGCCAAGCCACTTCTGCTGCCAAGGCTTCGCTACGTTTGTCGAAAGGTCCGAGCAGCAACGGCCCGCCCACGGGAGACAGATCGGCAGTCCATTGACCGCCCGGGCAAACCACGGCGTTGGCGGTGTCACTGGCGGTGTCATCGCTGATCGAAACCGATCCCGTTTCCGCGGAAATGTGGAGACGTTGGGCACTGCAAGGCGACTCAGACCGCCAACGCGTGTTGGCTCTCACTGAGGCCCTTTTCACTTAGGTATTAGGCTTCGTTCGATACGTTCAAACTCCATGCTGATAGCCGCGGCGTTGTTGGCTAAGAACTCGTCGTAGTCATCCTTTGCAATCACCAAGGCATCCTGATGTTCTCCCGGTTCGCCCTCCCGCAATTGCCCGCTAGCGGCCCAGTACCATGTACGGCTCCAGTCGCTCGCACCCAATCTTCCAGGTTCCGTAGGATCTGTACGAGTGCAAGTGATATGGCCTTGCGGCGTGTGTGCTATGCGTTTCTGCAATGTCTCTTTACTCAACATTCTGGTCTTCCTCTGAAAAAGTAGTCCACGAAATGTGAACGTTCCGAACCAGTACACGCGAGCGAAAGTCCGGTTTCAAGTGTTCGGGCCGTAAAAGTTTTGCGTGTTGTTTTAGACTGCAAAACACAGTGTTTTCTTTGCGTTTCACATGTCCTAGGTACTACTTTTGCAAATTCGATCCGCTCCTTGCGGGAACAACCAAGCGACTTCGCACACTTGCTTGCTCACCCCCGGGGGCCTTTTTTGTGATCTCACGCCGCAAGGCCGTAGACCACCCGCAAGTTTGCACAAATGACCGAACTCGCGGAGGGGGGTTAGAACGAATTCACTGAGGATACATGAGCGGTTTTCTATGGGACTGAAACACAATCGCCAGCGCATGAAGGAAAGTGTCTTTCATAACCCGCCCGTTCCCTGCATGGCTGTTTGAATGGAATGGCAACGGAAGAACCCAGAACCGTTTCGGCTAGGCGATTCAAAGGGCTTGGGGCAACGCTGAATTCCCGGACTGAGTATCCAGCGTTGGCGTCACTCAGCACCGATCTGACGCCACACTTTGTACCGTGGACGGATGAAACGATATCGGGCAAACTGTGACCTCCGGACTAATCATCCGTGATCCAGGGTTGCGGTTGATTCACGCAATCACTCAAGGGTGGGTGGGTAGCATCCATCGTACGGTTCACCGGTCGCGGATGACGTTCCTTGCATCCCACCGGATGGATCGGCCCGATAAACGAAAAAGGAACATCAAGTTAATGCGACCATCTATCGAAAATTGTTTTCGCTGCATCAAGTATCAATCAGGCGAACTCGGCGATTGGGATTTCAGGACGTTTCCATCAATTCTCGCGTTCCTCCTTGCATTGGATGTTGCGGAACACTCGCCACAAGCGACCAACGCGGCAAGGTGAACTTGCGACCGTGGTTGTCTCGGCATTACTTCCCCGCGAATCGAGCGAGGGCGGCAAGTGAATTGCCCACAAACGCGAATCAATCGAGGGGAAGCAGCCCAACAACGAACGCGATGCACCCCAGTCCTGCCAATGCCTTTTCGGTGCTCGGTCCAAA
>CAXBHV010001837.1:0-1599 GCA_963974855.1 uncultured Rhodopirellula sp.
AATCTCGCAATCTCCAGTACTGCGTCTCTTCGTGCGATGCTCCTTCGATCGGGCGGACCCATTGCCGCAGAGTAGCTTGATCACCCAGCGATCCCACGGCGGCTCGCGCAAACAGGTCGACGTTGTCGGTTACATGGACGACCGCTCGCCGCGTTTGCATCAAATTTTGATACGTGCGGGATGAGTTAAAGGGGCGAAGCAAGATCGTTTCGCCCTCGGCATCCGCATGAACCAACGATTCCGAGACGATCGGTCCCATCGGAGCGATATTGATTTGTCCGTCGGAACTTGTCGACGTGACGATCGATTCCAAAATCACAGCGCCAGTTCCCGTCGCCGTTTTGCGGCAATCGTCACAAAGTTTTTGAGCAGATGGCTGCCATCGTCGGTCAGGATCGACTCGGGATGAAACTGGACTCCAAAGACGGGCCATTTGCGGTGCTGGATTCCCATGATCACCCCATCATCGCTGCGCGCGGTCACCTCCAGTTCGTCGGGCAGATGATCGGGATCGATTGCCAACGAGTGGTATCGCCCGACGGGCATCGGTGATGGAATGCGCTCAAAAATGCCTTGCCCGTTGTGCATGATCGAAGACTGAATGCCATGTTCAGGACCACATCGCAACACGATGCCGCCAAAGGCTACGCCGATCGATTGATGCCCCAGACATACGCCTAGCATCGGGATTTGTGATGACAGTTCGCGGATCACCGGGACTGAGCAGCCGGCTTCGGTTGGACTCTTCGGGCCTGGCGAGATCACGATGGCTTCAGGAGCCAGAGCCAAGCAGCCCGACGCATCAATCTCGTCGCTGCGGATCACGCGTGTGTCGCAGCCGAGTTGGCGAAAGTACCGCGCCAAGTTGTGGACAAAAGAGTCGTAGTTGTCCAGCAATAAAATCATGCGATACCGTTTCTAAAGAATACGACCGCTAACGCCGCGGTTTTGCAAACTTAATCTTTTCGATCAGTTTGACAATTTCGTTGCCATCTTTGTAGCCGCTTACCGCAGTGATGGCTTTGATGACATTTTCGTAGCGTAAGTTGTAATCGGTATCAATTTCAAGTTCAGGCCCCTCGTCGTCTTCGGTCGGAGTGGCCGAGCCGATTTGGGAAACAATGCGAGCTCGCAGTGTGTCGTAATCGGTGCCCAGATCCGAATCGTTCAGTGCCATCGAAGCCAATCGACCCTCTGAATCGGCTCGCAGACGCAATTTCAGACCGAGATCCGTCGGGTCGGCGGCACCTTGGCTATCCCCCAGCGGCATCCGCACGCTGAAGTCGCCTTCCATTTCCACGACTTTAAATGTCATCACGAAGAAAACCAGCAATAGAAAGACGATGTCAATCATGCTGGTCATGTTGAGTTCGTTTTTCTCGTTCTCATGTTGGTTGCGAATTTTCATCGGTTGTCTTCCTTCACCCGCAAAGCAAAGTTCACGAGGCTTTGTTCCTGCGCCACACGGATCACTTCTTGCACGTCGCCGGCGGCGGTGTCTTTGTGAGCACGGATGACGACGTTCGCATCGTCAGCAGTCTTGCCTTCGGATTCAATCACGGTCAGTTCGCGTAGCAATCCGACTCGCAGCGTTTCGAC
>CAXBHV010001838.1:0-1598 GCA_963974855.1 uncultured Rhodopirellula sp.
AGTGCTACTTTCGTGACGCGTCCGAGGAGTGGGCGAGAAAGACCGGTCATTGCTGGACCAGTCGCGTGGCCGAAGTTGCCAAAAAGATTCAGCCCAAGAAATTACTGGTCACGCATATCAATCCGTTGGAAACGTCCGATGACCCGGTTGATCTCGACGTGATTCGAAACGCCGTCGATTGCCCTGTCGTCCTCGCCGAAGACGAAATGACGATCGAGTTCTAAGCGTACTTTCGCAAAGCAAAAGACGAAGGACGTCAATTTTATAAGTTCGGCATTTGGATGTAGCGGAAGTCGTCAAGACTTTCGTTTTCTGGGATGACCGAAACTCACGCACGCGTTTCGTTACCTCAGCAATCGATTCGACATCCCACCTGGTTAGCTCTTCGCCTCTTTGTAAAGCCGGTCGAGCACGCCGTTGACGAACCGCGGGCTATTTTTGTCGCCGTAACGCTTGGCCAAAACGATGGCTTCGTTGACCGCGACACGGCCGGGCGTATCGCCGAACAGGATCTCGTAGCCGCCTAGCCGCAACACGTTGCGATCGGTCACTGCCATGCGAGGCAAAGTCCAGTGGCTGGCTAATTTGCTGAGGTGCGCATCAACTTCGTTGCGATGCTCAAGTGTGCCCATCAACAATTTGTAGGCAAACTCGGTTAACGCTTTACGTCCTTGTAAACGCGAGCGAATGAATTGCTTGGCGGATTCATCAGAGCGGGGATCGTTAACGTCCGCCTCGTAAAGCAGCTGCAATACAATCTCGCGGGCACGGCGGCGAGTGGACATTCGAACCTGACAACAATGAGGGGGATTTTTTTAAAACGGATGCGTGAGTAGGGATTCTATGCGGAAAAGTCGGGAGCGCCGATTGGGGCAGCGAAGAATCCTTCGGGAAGTATCACCCCGCTCAGTCGCGTCCCCCCCTTATCGAGACTGCTGATTTCGTTGGCCCACGCCTATTCCGACGTTATTCCGTGGGCGATATCGGCGTCATTTTTTCCAGCTGTCGTTTTGCTTCCTCGACCGCCGGCTCGGCCCAGGCATGGTCGGCGTGCAATTGGATGATCCCGGCGAGCGTTTCACGGGCGGTTTGAGGTGGCGCGTTTTCGACGGTCTTGCGGATGCGATCGAGCAATTCAGCGGCCCGGGGATCCAGGATCACCGCGGGGGCACGTTCGTGGAGCTGCTCTACTTCGTGTTTGGCCAAAACGATCATTTCCTCAAGCGATTCATCGGTCTGCAAGGTCTGCGTGTCATAAATCGCCAACCACTGAGTCAAACGCGACGCGGCGGTGGCTGGATCCTGTTCGCGGCCGGTCATGGCATCATGAAAACCTTGTTCCGCAGCGGACAAGGGCGAGATGTCCAATTTCGCCTGCACACTCATTCGCCGTAGTAGCCGCTGGAGATCGATTCTGCGACGCAATCGATCCACCTTGTCGTAGCGAGGATCCTCAGGGAACCGCTTGATAAATTGATCCATTTCAAGCCGAGCTTCGCCCGCATTTTCCGCATCGGCATTTTCCGCTATGACGTGATAGAGTTCGTCCGCAGTGGGCTGTTTGGCGGCTTTGAAGAACAGAATCACACCCGCAATCA
>CAXBHV010001839.1:0-1598 GCA_963974855.1 uncultured Rhodopirellula sp.
GTTACTGACGACGGCGCGACAGTGAATGGTGCGACCGTTGACTTCGACTGAATTGACACTGCCGTCTTTGACATTGATTTTGTCGACACCACAGCGGATGCGAATGTCGACATTGTTTGATTCGAGTTCTTTCTTCATCCGAGCGACAAGGTCTTCGGTGCCTCCTTCGTAGATGAACACGCCCTTGCTCATGAAGTTACTAAACACGATTCCGTAAGTGATCGCGGGGTCTTCGAGGGTCGAACCGTTGGCGTACGTGATCGGTTCCATCAACAACCGCACGACATCATCGCGTCCGGGAAAGAAACGATCGAACAGTTGCCGAGTGGTGATCTGTTGATCGTCATAAAAGTTCATGCCTCGGGCGGTATCGAAGAACTCGTTGACCGTTTCCGGAGCGATTCCGAAATCGGAAGTCAGCAAACGAGTAAAGTCTTCGCGATTGAAGCTGGTCGTGAGCGAGAACTGAGGATTGTCAAAGCGAATGTTTTTCAATTGGACAATGCGATCGGCAATGTCTCGGTTCCAATAGCGGCGACACGATTTGATCATGCCATGGGGGAACCCGTGCAGCGACACGTCAAAGATGTGGCCGCCGGGACGTAGGAACCAAGTTGCAAGTCCACCAAGTTTGTAATGCTGTTCCAACAGCAGGACGCGATGGCCGGCGCGGCCGAGGATATTCGCGGAGGTCATTCCGGCTAATCCGCTGCCAATCACGACCACGTCATATTCGTCCGCGGCACCTTTTAGGAAATCTTTCGCCATCGATGAAGCTACAAAAACAAAGGGGGAAACGAGGGGGACACGGCTAGAAGATACAGTAAAACGCCGATTCCTTAGAGAGGGCCTTGATCGGGCTGCAACTCGGCAAACACGCCGACTTGGTTTTCCGATGGCGGTTTGTCACCGTACAACATCACGCCCGCATTGCCGACCAACCAGCGGTCGTCGATCAAGCGGATCGACCCCGTCTTCCCTTTTCGTACCGTCTCTTTGCCAATTCCTGATCGCAGAGCGTCATGCGTGCCGCGAAAAATCGTGACATGCTCTGCGGGCAAGACAGTCGCTAAACGCTTGGTCCCGCGATCGTTCTGCACAGTCGCAGTGATCTTCCACCGCGAGTCGCGCGGATCGGAGCCAATTTTTACCGTCACGACCGACTCGCCGGGCGGCAGATCGACTGCGGCAAACCACTCCGGAGCCGACGAGTCCTTGGGCCACAATGTGCTATAACACACCCGGTAACGAGGCTGGTCGGGAACACGCACGCGGGCTCGATAGGTCAGCGGTTGGTCCGACGGAGCACGCGAGGCGGCAATTTCGCCCTCCGTGGTGGGTTCCAAATAGCCATGCTCACGGCGTAATCGATCCAATTCCAATTCGGCTCGCCGCAAACGCTGCAGTGTGACGACAAACGCGACGACCAGCATGACGATCGTGACCAGCCCCCAAAACTCACGCAGACTCCATTGCCGGGTTGCATTTCCGTTTCGACGTGTTGGCGTCTCGGAATGGGTCGGCGCGCCGGAATGCGGTTGAGATGCTGGGTTTGACGGATCATCCATGCCAAGATTGTAGAGTGTGAACCATGAGCG
>CAXBHV010001840.1:0-1595 GCA_963974855.1 uncultured Rhodopirellula sp.
TGTTCATCGTGCCTTGCGAGGCCGCGGCCACACCCAGTGCCCCCAACAACACATCGACCACTCGTTGGCTCGTTTCCACATTGCCAGCGACGACCGCTGCACATTTTGCCGGATCCTCGTCCGCTGGTGGATTTAGTAGTCCCGTGGGAATTACCAGATCGATATCGCGAAGCACGCCGTCACAGAGCGGCAAATTGGATCCCGAAACCATCCGCACGACGTAAAGCACCACTGCCGTGACAATCGCCTTGGTCGCGTTAAAACCGAACGGATGCACAGCCGCCGTGCCAGTGAAATCAATCTTCAACCGGTCGTCCAAACGATGCAGCGTGACCGTGATCACGGTGCCGTCATCCAACGAATCAGAAAACGACATTGGCTCCTTAGGAAGCGTGCGAATCCAGTTTTGTGCGGTATCGCCAGCCACCTGCAACAATCGTTGCATGTAGTAATCAATCTGTGACACCGAATAAGTTTGCGACATCTCGATCAATGCACGAACGCCATCTTCGCCCGCGGCTCGTTGGGCCGCCAAATCCGCCAAATTCTCCTCGGCGTTCCGCGATGGATAACAACCACTGCCCAACAGAGTTCTCAATTCGTTCTCGTAGTGAACTCCGTCGCGAACCATCGCAAAGTCGCGAATCAACACTCCCTCTTCGGCCAACGAAGTCGCATCGGGTGGCATCGATCCCGGTGTCCGGCCGCCAATCTCGGCATGATGAGCTCGCGAGGCCACGAAAAAATCGGGCCGTCCGCTTTTGACCGTTCGATCACAAAACACCGGTGTCACCGCAGTGATATCGGGCAGATGCGAGCCGCCCGAAAAGGGATCGTTGCTGAGATAGCAATCGCCTGCGGACATCGACGGGTAGACGCTGATTAAACGGCGAACGGTATGCCCCATTGCCCCCAAGTGGACCGGGACATGGGGCGCATTGGCAATCAACGCACCGTCGCCTCGGAACACTGCACAACTGTAATCCCGACGTTCTTTTACGTTCACGCTGACGGCGGTGCGACGCAGCACCTCGCCCATCGAATCGGCAATCCCCTGTAACCGTCGGGCCACGACTTCCAACAACACCGCATCGTTTTCGGGCGTGGCATCGTCATCCGAAACCGAAGCGGATTCACGACGCAACTCGATCACTCCGCCGGCTAAAACCTTGCCGACCCAGTGGGGTTCGACCACCAAAGTGGAATCGCTGCTAATGACCATGGTCGGCGCAGTGATGGTGTCACCTAAACTCAGCTCGGATCGCTCGATCCGATCACAATCGCTCCAGCATTTTGGCTGCGTTTTCGCTGGCGTTTCAGTTGGATTCGCAACCGTTTTCTTGTCCAGCGACGTTGACTGTAACAATTTAACTTCGCAGCGAATCGCAACCAATTCCAGCGGTCGACCGGGTTGATTGTAGCCAAAGGTTTGCAAGTGCTTTTCGTTAAACTGCTTGGCAAGCGAGGTGGAATTTGCAAGTTCGGAATCATCCGACTTGGCGTGATACGGGATCGGCAGCGACGACTCGGTGCCGCGGTAGCGAACATCACACTCAAAGGAATACTGCACCGGCACTTGATCGACATTATCTTCG
>CAXBHV010001841.1:0-1595 GCA_963974855.1 uncultured Rhodopirellula sp.
CAGTCAACGCCGTATCAAAACAGACGTGCCCGACCCAAAGGGGTTAGGTTCAACGGTAGCGATATGCGGGCGGCGGCGAGAGACCCTACCACTTCCAAAACGGCGACCACCGCCGCTCCGTCATCATCGCATGGTTACCCGCCATTTTGATTGTGCCAAGAGTGACCACAGGCCGCACACATTTTAGCAAGCGGAGTCCGACAGAGTGCGGAACACTCCGGGCAGTAGTTCAAGAAAATATCGTCAGCATGATCGCGAAGTAAACGCTCACGAATTGCTAGCCGGGTTGGAATGCGTCCGGCAGCAACAAGTTTTTGCGTCTCGGACGTAAGGGCCAGCCCACGGTAATCCGCAAGCTTCCTTTGAATGACTGGGTTCTGAGCATGCTCCGCTTTGAGTCGCATGTTTAGTACGCGTAGGGCCAAGTCCTCAGCCTCGGTACAGTATCGACCGTAATGATCGAGGACGTACCGCGTCAGTTCGTCGTCTAGCGATGAGTCAGATTCGAACATCACTCAGTCGGGTAACGGTGGGATTCACTTGGCCGGGCCGAGAGACGTTTGATCTGACAGAAACCGTGACGCCCGGCTCTAGTGCAATTCGTGGTTACCCCCAATTGTCGATCGTCGCGAGTGCGCGACGCGTCGAGCCATTTGCGCCGTACTCGGCTACGTAATAGTGTAGCCATTTTTTTAACGCGGACATCTGTAGTGGTGTGACAATCGCTCCAAGAGCCTTCATTCGTTCGCGGCAAAATGCCGACTTGCCACCCAATGTGGAACAAACATGTTCCGCGATTACGTCGGCAGTCTCCGGATCGTCGAGTTCCGAGCAGAGGTATCCCGGCAGGTAGTAGTGCAGGCCCGCAACCGTCAGCAAGGAGAATCCATCTTCGCATTGCCGATAGTCCCCGACAGTTGGCTCGGTCCATGGGCGACCAGCAAGGTGCTCGTGCAAATGCTCGACGCAGTAAGTGTCCTCGACGGCAGACTGCGGCGTTGGGATCGGAAGCTCCGGAAAAGCCGAAACAATTTGTGCCCGAAGTTCGGTCATCAGCTCAGTGGGGTAACGTCCGCGTTGACCGGGCCGTCGCCGATCAACATTGACTTCAGAAAAGACCCGATCGGCGGCTCCGCGTCCAACGCTTGGTTCGTCGTGATTTCTTCCACACATCATACGCCAAGTATTGCGAAAAGGACGACCGGGAACAATACGCCAACACCATTTGCTATTGCAGCGATGCGGTATCGACGACGCCAGTACCACCATCCAGCAATCATCCAAGTTGTGCCAAAACCAAGGTAGAGCGTGCAACCAGCAATCATTCCGCCAACGGTCTCATTTGCATTTTGGGTAAACAGGACGTACGCCATGACAGCCACTGCGAACACACCAAATATGAAGCTTGCGAATCCGAGCAAAAACGAGATGGATGCGGGGATCAGACGCCAGCGAGTTGTGAACGCTGCTGCAAAGTCTGAAACCGGCTTCGGCGGCGAATAGGGATTGGGGTCAACGTCTCGCATGATCCACATCGACGAACGGCGGCGATAACCGGGTGGCCGCGGTTGATCATCCATTTGCAAACGCGCTGT
>CAXBHV010001842.1:0-1595 GCA_963974855.1 uncultured Rhodopirellula sp.
AGCGGCGTTGCGACCGCTTGGACCGGCATCGACTCGTCACCGTCGAATTCAAATTCGATTCCACTGTCGCGGCTGATCGCCTCGAGTGCTTCACCGACAGTTTCAGCATCTCCTAAGCGGATGGAAATCCCCGACGATTCCACTTCCGTCTGGGTTCG
Organism: uncultured Rhodopirellula sp.; assembly: GCA_963974855.1. Classification (GTDB taxonomy): domain Bacteria; phylum Planctomycetota; class Planctomycetia; order Pirellulales; family Pirellulaceae; genus Novipirellula. The sequence continues at coordinate 159 of CAXBHV010001842.1, forward strand.
CAGCGAAAACAACGCTTTGCGAACTCGCGTCAGTCGCTCGGAGGCTTCGATCGACATCCCCGTTTTGTTTTCGGGCAAATACTGCAGCACCTCGGGCCCCGCTTGGATCAACGCATTCTCTGCGGCTTTACGCTTGGCCAAACTCGACGCATCGAGCTCGTCGACCCACTCGAGCACATCGGACTTCAGATCACGAGCAGGTTCTTCAGATTGTCCCCCTAGCGTGAACGAGCAGGCCAGCACCACCCCCAGTCCCCCACGCCGAAGCATCGTTACGATTGTTTTGATCATCATTTTCGTTACCGTTGATTTGACGAACGTCCTGCATCACCCCAGGCGATTGTGGGCATAGTCATGATTCTAACCTACGTTTGCACTGCTCGCTCACCCTCAGTGTACTGACAGGATCGAATTGATGGCTTCCTTGCGAACCCGATTTCTACCGCTCGTTTTCATCCCGCTGCTATTCGCGTCTGCCTGTGATTCAGCAACGGGACAAGTCAGTGGATTGATCGAATTTTCCGAGGCAGGGCGGCTACAGCGAGGTATTCCGCTAGTTACACTCGCTCGAGAAATCGTCGTAATGGGCCGCGATGGATGGCTGCATTCGATCGATCCGCTGCAACCGGAGACAAAATTCAAGTCGCTCGATGGTCAATACGAACCGCTCTCGGCACCCGAGCTGCGAAATCAACTCCGTGCCGAATTTGGCAAGGATTTTGAAGTCGTCGCAACCCAAAACTTTTTAGTGGTCCAGCCGGTAGGGCGTGGCGACCGCTGGGCAAAATTGTTCGAGCAATCGCACCGCGGATTTGTTTCCTATATGAGCAAACGAGGCGTAAAAATCCGCCAAGGCCGATTTCCGATGGTCGCCATTGTGTTTCCCGATCGCGGCGAGATGTATGACGCTTTCAAAGACCAAAACATCGATGTTTCTCGAGTCGCGGGTATCTATTCGAACAACAGCAACCGGGTAATGACGCACGACGGCGGTCACCTCGCCTCGATCGTTGCAACGGTGCGTCACGAGGCAGCACATCAATCGGCGTTCAACACCGGCGTCCACAGCCGCTTGAACGACACCCCGAAATGGATCACCGAAGGGATCGGACAATTGTTCGAACCGGCTGCGGTGACCACATCGACCACGGCATCACTGCGACGCCAGCGAGTCAACGAAGATAGCTTGCAGGTTTTGAAAAAATCCTATCCAGGCAAAAACAACGCCGAGTTCACCCAAGCCGTCTTGAGTTTGATCAGCGGTGACGAGATGTTCACAAGTGACGACCAAGTCGTGAAAGCATACTCGGTCGCGTGGGCGATGATGTTCTATCTGGCCGAACGACAGCCAAGCGAATTTGCAGCAATCCTAAAGCACACGGCGATGCGTCGTCCCTTTGCCGTCTACCAACGCGACGAGCGAAAAGCCGATTTCGA
>CAXBHV010001843.1:0-1593 GCA_963974855.1 uncultured Rhodopirellula sp.
GTCATGCGGCGCTCATTCGCGATGATTGGCGTGATTGGCGGGCAAGCGTTTGGGGGCATTGTTGGCCACGAATCACGCGAATTTCCGCGAATCGGAGTGCTCGTGTGGTGAACATGATTGTGATTGAAGAGTGCGAACTGATCTCAGGTGAGAGGTGTCGGCTGGGAACCGGATGCGCCGGCGGCGCCAGTCCGGTTCTGAGAGGGTTCGGTGATCCATTGGACTGTGATTAATTGGACAAGGATCAATTGGACAAGGATCAAATATTGTGACACCCCAAGGAGAAATCTGTGACAAACCGTGAACACAAAGCGTATCCTAACATCCGAGAGACTCCGTTCTACTTGCCGGGAGCACGGCTTGCGGCGTTCTTCGCAATGGATGGTCAATTCTCCGTGCCCCGTGATGTCCAACGTTATTCGACAGACGAATGTCAAACCCTTACGCTCCCTCAAACACATCTAACGATGTGCAACCTACGATCGCGTTACTGCGGTCTTTTTCTCGAAGGCATATCGTTGCGCTAACGCTGCTGATCGCTCCCTTTCTTTGTGGGCATTGCGTTCTTGTAAACGGCGCACTTTGGCGACTGGGAAGGCTTTACCCCGGACATTTATCCCTCTGTTGCTTCGGTGTTCTCGTACCCGTTGTTTCCTCGATAGTCGCTGCCAGCTTTATCTTACGTGCGATTCGCACCGCTGCTGAGCGTCGTTTTCGCCTCGCAATTGCCATGTTTCTCTGTACATTCTTGCTGCTCTACGCTGCGGACTTTGGGGTTTGCAATCTCGGCGATCTACTCAATTCCCCGTTTTTTGATCTTTAGTCCCGACCATCGGTCAGTGTTGCCGATGGGGGCGGTCGTGATCGGTTGGCAGCAGGTTTCACCTTCGTGAGCATCTACCCCGGGCCTTGATGACCTTCTTGATCTGTTTATCTTCTTAAATGGCCAACGATTAACTCGAACTGTCGATGGTTCTGACTATATGGTGGGACGTGGTAACTCGCCGCTTGAATGGGATTACGACGACGACGGCTACTGAAACTTCACCGAATTGAACGATTCGACATTCAGCGGGCCGATCGACCCGATACTACAGATTCAACCGGACGCAACTGACTAGCCGCATAGCCCCGCTCGCCGGATAACGAAAAAATGCACCCGAGTCGCGAAGTCGGGCGTTTTGACAATTGGAAATCTCTTGCATTTGAAGAGGTATCAAGATGGGGACTTGGGGCCCTGGCGCGTATTCCAACGACATCGCAAAGGATTTGAAATCTACGATCACAGCCGTTTGTCGGCTGCCTCTCGATACATGTGAGTTGGTTGACATCATCGTCAACTCCTTCCCGGAAGCCGCAAACGATACTAATGATGAGGATCACACAACATTTTGGCTCGTGCTTGCCGACCAATTCCATCGAAAGGGAATCGAGTCTCGCGACCTTTTCGATCGCGCCATAGATTTTGTTGACTCTGGCAAAGACCTGGATATGCCGTTTGTCACTGAAATGGGTCCCGCCGATCAACGGAAACGTGAAAAGTCGCTAAACAAGCTGCGTAATCAGTTAACACAAACTTTACCGTCGAAAGCT
>CAXBHV010001844.1:0-1591 GCA_963974855.1 uncultured Rhodopirellula sp.
CGTTCGACCTCTCCCCCAACGAAGTTGGTGGAGAGGTGGCAGAAAAATTGCGCAATTGAAAATCACAACAACCGAAACGTTTTAGCAGTCCAACGCTAGACGCCGGAACCGTGGCTAGTTCGACTGTCCCATTTCGTGAGCCGAACGCGCTAGCGTCGGGCCGCCGCTCGGTAAATCGTGGCTAAAAAGAGGCGAGCGCCGTCGGCTCACAAATGCAGGGAAAACAAGATGGACAGTCGAACAAGCGGGCTGTTGATTTAGTGAGCGACCGAGTCCCACACATTACCCGGTGCCTTACGGCCCACGGCTCACTAAATCAACAGATCGCGTACGCCAAAACAGCCAGCATGTGATCGGCCGCTGGGAACCGTCCGTACGTCCCACATCAATTTTCAATATGCTCTAGCCACTCGAAGAAACCGATCGCATCGAGTTCCGTTTTCAGCTTCTCGGTTTCGCTTGCATCCAGACGGCCTTGAGGCAAGCGGCATCCGCCGACTTGCAAACCTCGCATCGCCAATACCGCTTTCATTGCGGCATGAAACGGGAAGTGATTCAGCGTCTGAATCATCTGGATCGAATGCGATTGAAGTTTTCTTGCTTCGATAAGATTGCCTGATTCAAACGCGCCGATCAAGCGGCGGTACAGAGGTGCTGCGATATTGTATGTGCTGCCGATCGCCCCACGAGCTCCCGTGGCCAGCGCACCGAGCAACATTTCGTCGCAACCCCAAACGACGTCAAAGTTTCCGCTGTCCATTTCTAGACAATGTTGGAACTCGAATAGTTTGGTGTCGGTGTATTTCAACCCAACAAGATTGTTGATTTGGTCGCCGCCGCACTTCATAAACTCCGCCACGTCTACTGCGGATCCAGTCAGAGCGGGAATGTGGTAATAGTAAAAGGGAAGTGCGGGAGCACCGCCGGCAATTTCTGCCATACAAGCGGCCAATGTTTTTGCATCGCGAACGGGAAAGTAGGAAGGACAGGTAGCAGAGATCGCATCGGCCCCGATCTCCGCCGCATGCTCGGCCAGCAATCTTGCTTCGCGAACACTGTTGTGCCCCACTTGCACAATCACTGGAACGCGGCCAGCGGTCGCTTGGACATAAGCTCCGGTGACGCGGCGACGTTCGTCACTGGTCAACGACATTCCTTCGCCCGTGCTGCCGCAAACGTACAGCCCCGAAACGCCTTGCGATAGAACATCTTCCACCATTGCAGGAATCACATCGAGCTTCAATTCCTGGCGTTCGTCAAACGGTGTGTAGGTGGCGGCGACAAGACCATCGAGTTTCATTGAGATCATAGTTACGTCAGCAAAGTAGAATTGGAAAAAAGGCCGTCAATGTGGTCACGACCGAGCTGAAATATAGCGATGTTTTACCCCAAGTTTGAGTGGTCATCACAACCCAGTATTCTCGCGATTTCAACGACAATTGATGAGCGAACCGATCCAGGCGTTCAGAAAACCGTTACCGAATTTTTCATGCTTAAGAAACGCTATTCGGTAACGCAGTTAAGCATTTTTCCGTAAAGGAGTTGTGCTAATTTTGCGTAGCGGAAGTCGTCAAGACTTTCGTTCCATGGT
>CAXBHV010001845.1:0-1588 GCA_963974855.1 uncultured Rhodopirellula sp.
AAACATCGCATCACCGTGGTCTTGCCGGCCCCATTAGGACCCACCAAACCACAAACTTGGCCTGGCTCCAATGAAAAGGAAACACCGTCGACGGCCAAATGCCGATCGTAAATCTTACGCAAGCCTTGAACTTTGATCATGGTCCGCAACCGCTAAACATCGCAAAGAGAAAACTATCGTTGTTACCGAGTACTGAAAGTTAGCACACAAGTAAGCAACCACGCAGCCAAGTTGAGTCGTAGCGATTAAGCGGGATATCCGATCGATCGTGGCTGCAAACTATTGGGCGATCCAGTAATCCTGCAGTGCCGCGTCGATCTCTTTGCGCCCCATCAGACGTTGCTCCTTGCGTACTCCGCTGCGGCGATCGGAGACACCTTTGACAATCACCCGAACCGAGTCCGACAATTCGTAGAGGTGTGCCAAACGACTGGCGACCGCCAACTGAAAACGGGCTTGAGGATAGACGGGAACTTTCAAGCGGTCGAGCGACCACGAATTCATCTGCAAGCGATGCCAACCATCGGAGTCGTCATCGATCAGGAACGGCTGCATATTCGTTGGCAATTGGTCCATCGCCGAGCGATGAATCTGAACCTCCGCACGACTGCTGTGCGGCGAATACAAAGCCCACGACGTCCAATGATCCCAGTACCCCCATCGCTCAGTCACTGGCATCACGATCGCGAGAACTACGACCGCTGTGGCAAAGCGATTGCCGACTAACTTGCCGGCTGCTGGGATTGCTGCCGCAGACTGCGACGGCGACGACGCGTCAGGCTCCGCATGCGGCTGCACAAACAAAAACCATGCTTGAATGATTAGCAGGATGTTCCAAAACAGCACCCCGTTGCTGTGATCCAGATTCCAGGGACCTAGCATGATCACGAGACTCAAGTGCAGCAGCATCACACATCCTCCAGCGATTCGCCGCGTCCGGCGAAGCAATAATCCAACCGCGATCAACGCTTCGCTTAGCGGCAACAGCAAGGCGATCATCGCCAATGTGTTGTGCTCGAACCGATCCGCCAAATTCCCAATTCCTGGCAGATTAGCGGCCGCCAGAAAATTCTGGCCCACCGTGTGCGCGAATTGGTAATCAAGTTTCCCAAGTCCACTGTACAGATAAACGCTTGCAGCCAATGGAATGAGCCATCTGCGTGCCGTTTCACGATCCATCGTGGCAAAGACAATCGCATAGATCGCACTTTGATACGCCCAGGGCTGCAGGCGGTGCTGATCGAGCACGAACGAAACGCAAAACGCAACCGCAACGATCCACCACAACCAGGCACGCTGAAGTTCGGCAGTGGTAACGATCGCGGTACAGGCGGCCAGAATCAATGTGCAAGGGATCCACTGCACCCACGACGGCAGCGAATTGAGCGTTGAAAGCATCGGGATCAACAGCGACGGCTCACCCCCGCGCCACAGCGGAAATGTGACCAAAACCAGCACAATTAACATGCCGGACCAACATCGAGACAGTCCCCAAGATCCCAACACGCAATCCCAACCTTATCGCAACTTGTCAAGATCGTCAGAGCAATGAATGTCGTGGATCGCTTCGCTGATCTTTCGTTATGAT
>CAXBHV010001846.1:0-1582 GCA_963974855.1 uncultured Rhodopirellula sp.
CGGACCACAGTAATTGAGCGCCATTCGTATTTTGCGGAGAGTCCATGGGTGAAGCGCCAGGTGTTAGAGTGATTTGTCGGATGACGGTACAGATAATCGAGTGCCCATGAGCGTTCATCCATGTCCAAAACGCGAACCAATCGGCACTTTCATCCGTTTGTTAGCTGCCATCTTTCCTTGATTCGATGGGGACAACAGTGCAATCCACCGGTTCGTCGGTACGGGTCCACTGAGCAATGGGACGGCCGCGACGACGCCACCATGAACCGGCTTTTTCTTGCGGGTATCCTGCAGGCGAGCCCTCCCAGGTTTCCTGTCGACCGTACGGATTCATGTCCAGCAACTGCAGAGTAGGAAGCATGGCTTCGATTCCACGCCATTTCGTTTCGTATGTTTGGAACACTCGTTCGTCAGTCCGCAAGTAGCAGCGAAGGTCGCCACCGTCCCGAGTCGTCAACGCATCGCCCGAGTCGGCTGTTGAATACCACGGTGCCGTCCACTGCATGAAGTCGCGGTAAGCGACAATCTCGTCGATCGCAGCGCTGCTAAAGACGGCGTAGGTTACGTCGCGGTCAGCGAGGTAGGCTTGGACGGCCGCAGTCATTGCAGTTTGGCTAATCAGCGGGGTGTAAATCAGCCATTCCGTGCTCTAGAAACGCGATATTGGGTGATTGATCACGCGGCACATGCCGCGACAACGGTTGCTGTTCGGTGTCGAGAACGACGATTGTTTGCCCCGCGATTTGCTCGTAGTCGGACTTTGGCAAACGGGGCGTCCCACGCAAGCTCATTCTTCACGCAATATCTTTTCGATCTTCCGCCCTTTCGCCAGTTCATCGACCAGCTTGTCCAAGTATCGGACCTGCTGTGTTAATGGGTTCTCAATGTCTTCAACCCGATAGCCGCAAATGACACCTGTGATAAGGTGTGCATTGGGGTTTACCTTGGCACGCTGAAAGAATTGTGCAAACGTCAATTTGTCGTTGATGTGTTTCTGTAGCTGCTTTTCGTTAAAACCCGTCAGCCAGTTGATCACTTGATGCAGTTCTTCTTTGGTCCGGCCTTTCTTTTCAACCTTGGCAAGATAGTGTGGGTACACGGAAGCAAAGGTCATTTTTGCAATTCGTTCATCATGATCGTTGGTGCGGTTCATCTTGCGTTACTCATTTTACTAGTTGCATCTCAGTTGCGAATCCACTTAGCGACAAAGGTCTCTCCATCGAACGCGTCATCCCTTTTACTGCGACAAATTATCGGCGATAACCGAGTCGCGTGCGTTGATTTTGCATTGCGAAATCGCCCGGTTCTGCGACTTCGGTTGTCCGCTTGGTTATTCGCATTTTTGTGCTAGAAGACGCCCTGCCCTCCGGCATCGCCCCAGCCAGCGAAGTCCAACAACCATCCTGCCTCGTCTGCCTGAAGCATCACGCTCCATTCAGCTTGTGATTCAATCGGGTCTGTTGGAGGTTTCAATTCGAACCAGTCGGAATCTGGGCGAATTTGAGTTTTTCCAAAACCGTAGGCGGCCTTCATGTCGCGTGTGCGGTCTTGAATTCGTGACCGTATCGGGTGCAAGTCCCTT
>CAXBHV010001847.1:0-1582 GCA_963974855.1 uncultured Rhodopirellula sp.
AGTAACGTATCGCCCACTTGCCAGTACAATCGTTCGGTATCAATCAGCAGCCCGTCCATATCGAGTGCCACCCCGCGAACCGGTTTTCGCGCTGCGTCGGCATGTTCGTCGGACGACTGGGAGCCCGTGGTGTCAAAATCGTTCATTGATCGTTTTCTCGTCGAGTGGTCTGTCAATCGTGACGGCGCGACGACACGCCCCTTGGGCAGTTCGTTCGGCGACATCAGCGAACTGAGTGCATCGGGACTGATCTCGGACAATCCCGATCACTGGTCCGTCGAGTTGTACTTGCCCGTGGAACCGTCACGACTGCGGGAGTACCTGATCCAGCGAAACGAACTGAGCGAATCGCAGCAACAGGTGTTTACCGAAGCGTTTGGGCAAGTCGAAAGCATACTCAATCGGAATAGTGCGGCGTACCACACCGAATTCTCGAAATGGTACTCCGCGCTCGATCCCGACTCGGACCATCGCGACCCGCTGGCGAAGAACTCAACAGAATCAGAGGACTCGGACGCCGCCTCACCTGAAGACGAATCTCCCGACGCCCTGCCAACGCATCCCCACATTGGGCCTACGATCGAACTCTGCGAGCGGATGCTGGATACCGCCGTCTGCAGCAATCCGATATCGAAGCGTGCGTGGGTGTGGCAAGCCAATGGGGAGTCCCGCTGCACGTCGACTTCACTCTGTTCGATCATTTAGTGGTCTATTCGCGAGGCGATATTGTTGGCACACGCTTTCGCCGCCGGATTCGCACGATGTATCAACGCGAACCGGTCGAAGTTCCCGTGTATCAACGGATGGTCGTGCTTTTCAAACTGCACGACGATGATGTTTCCGAAGAGCAGCTTGCGTCAGACTGCTTGCACCTGAGAATGTTCAAAAACATTCCCAAACTAGACGTCGATATGTTGTTGCCAGGAACGCAGGTCCGCATCAGCAAAGTAGACCGAGTGAAAATCATCGTGCCAAGTCTGGGGGGGCTTCTGATGTCGCTTCGCAAATTGGCGCAGTTCATTTTTCTGTTTGCAGCCATCACGCTCTATTCCTCGATGATGTTGGCGGGGTTGATCTTCGCCTCGATCGGCTACATCGTCCGCAGCGTTGTGAGCTATTTCCAGACCAAGAACCGCTACTTGTTGAACTTGGCGAAGAACCTGTACTACCAAAAACTCGATACCAATGCAGGAGTGGGTTACCGTTTGATCCAACAAGCACGTCAACAGAGTGAAGCCGAGGTGACGCTGGCGCTTTACGCCGCTGAGTTCACGCAAACTCCGGCGTCACTGCGAGCGAATGATTCGTGAAGCGGTCAATGTCGAAGTCGACTTTCAAGTCGAGCGATCACTGAAAATCTTGTCACAAGCCGGACTGGTCGAACAAGTCGACGGCGAGAACTGGGGGATGAAGGGGCGAGGCTGCTGAGATGGTCGATTTCCCAGACCAAGCGGAATTCACCCTCCCGTGTGCGGGAGGGTCAGACGCGACAGCGGCCGGGGAGGGGGTGGTTGCACTGTACTTGCACGATCCACCGCTAACACACCGGGGCCCCACCCAGAGCTTGCTGCCGCTCGCTCTG
>CAXBHV010001848.1:0-1582 GCA_963974855.1 uncultured Rhodopirellula sp.
CGTTGGCGATACACCGAGTGGGACGAAGGCAAAGCCGGCAGTGAATTGTACGATCATGACGTTGACCCCAGCGAACAAAACAATCTCGCCGAATCGTCCGCCCATACAGCGACGGTCAAGGAATTGTCGGCGATGATTCGCAAGGCGTTGCCGCAAACTTTCCCCGCCAATGGTGAAACGCCAGCAGTATCCGATAAAATCTGGGCACCGAATCTGACGAATCCCTAGCGGACAGCCGATGTCACGTATCATTGTTAATGATCGCAGTCGACGGACCGTTCACGGTTTGTCGATTTTGTGAGCCGCCGGGGCGCGAGCGGTCGGAGGGTATGCGATACCCGGTGCCTTACGGCCCACGGCTCACTGCTGCAATTTCAACTGTCCCCTTCAACTCTCTGGAAACCTGCTGATGCAATCTCGTTTTATCCTTGCACTATTGACCCTTGTTATCGGCTGGCCGCTCGCGGTACAGGGACAAGAAACCGCGACGGTGGACACCGCAACGCGGTTTCAGCTGCCTGCGACCGACGAAGGACTTGCGGGGGCGGGGCCGCTGCGACGACAGGACTGGTTTCAAAATGTGTGGCAAAAACGCCGGGAAACGTTTACGGCAAATGCCGAAAGCAAACAGGGGCACGTTGTTTTCTTGGGCGATTCGATTACCCAAGGGTGGCAAGACGATTTTCGTGGCGATTTCAAATCGATCGAGCCGGCGAACCGTGGCATCAGCGGCGATACGACCCGTGGAATGCTGCTTCGGCTCGACGAAGACGTGATCGATTTGGACCCGGCGGCTGTGGTCATCTTGGCGGGCACAAACGATCTCGAAGAAGGGGCCGAGCCGCAAACGATCGCCGGCAATATGCAATTGATTGTGAATGCATTGAGAACGCACGATTCCGAGATACCGATTGTCATTTGTAACGTCTTTCCCAGCCACGCATCGAAAAAACGACCTGCGGACAAGATCAAGAAGTTGAATCAACTTTATGCCGATCTTGCCAAGAAAGATGGCAACGTGATCGTGCTCGATACATGGACGTTGTTTGCCAACGATGAGGGCAATGCAAAGAAAGAAGAGTTTCCTGATTTGTTGCATCCTAATGCAATCGGGTATGCAAAGTGGGAAGCCGCACTGCGACCGGTCTTGGCAACGCTTGGCTTGGTAGAAACCGAGGACGATGATTTTGTCGTCGAAGAAGGGTTCGAGAGTCTATTTAATGGGCATGATTTGACGGGCTGGGGATTTCGCAAAACGACCGATGCGATGTTGAAATCACGCGAGCGATGGCAGAGTCGTGATCCCCAGGCTCCGGCGTGGCCGATTGTGGAAAACGACGTTGCCTATGACGGCGAGGGACGATATGTCGCGATTCATGATCGATTGGTTGTGACGACGCCGCCAGAGGGACGCAAGATTCAACAGCTTTGGACGACTCGCGAATTCCCAAATGACTTTGAATTGCGATTGGAATTTCGTGCGACTCCCAATGCCGACAGCGGTGTGTTTATCCGTGCACCACAATTGCAGTGTCGCGACTTTGCGTTAGCGGGACCTTACAAGAATCTGAAAAACTACGCT
>CAXBHV010001849.1:0-1580 GCA_963974855.1 uncultured Rhodopirellula sp.
CCCTTCGTTGGTTTCCGGCTGGCACTGCAGAATCGCATCTTGCGAATCAAACTCCTGAGCGATCAGACGGGCAATTTGGTTTCGCTGCTCGTTCAGGGCGGGCAGTTCCGCAATCTGGGGCAGCAGCGCGCTGGCCTGCAATGCGCTCAAGGCAAACGCATCACTCGGTCGATCGACAAATCCGGCAAGCCGAGCGGCGAAGCGATTGTCGCTCGTCAACACTGCCCCGCCATTTCCGGACGTCAGCGGCTTGCTGCCACCAAAGCTGAGCGTCGCCAAATGCCCAAACGATCCCGCGGGCCTTCCCTCGACCCTCAATCCTGGGGTCTGGCAGGCATCTTCGATCAACACCCAGCGGTTTGCATCACACAATTCTCGTAGTGACGCAATGTCGCAGGCATGGCCATACAAATGCGAGGCAATGACCGCACGCACGCGATCACTTGCCGCGGCAGCCACCGATTGAACGTCAGGCCCAAAGTTCGATGACGACACATCTACCAGTACCGGTTTGGCACCAAGTAATTCGATACAACGAAAATTTCCTGGGTAATCGAACGCACAAACAATCACCTCGTCACCGCTAGCAACCCCAGCAGCCCGCAGGGAAAGCTCGATCGCAGCGGTACCACTACAACATAATCGCGCCTGCTCGACCTGGAAAAATGCTTGCAATGCCGAAATTAGGTCGCTTTTCGCCTGACTTTCGTACTGCCCCCAGTCCCCGGATTGCATGCATTGCATCACCGATTTGGATATCTCGGGGGTTTGGCGAGGCCAGGCAGGGATCGAGAAAGACATACGGATGGTGGAGTCTGGCAAAACAGGAGGGGGGAGGCACCTCATTTTGGGTGCCAAAAACGAGGGTCTGGTCAAGGTTCGGGGCTATAGGATGCGGCCAACGTCGCTGGCTATAGTGACGCCTTGCGTAACGAAGTGGGCTTCGGAGACGTAATAACCGCCGTGCTGGGCTTGTGACGTTTTTTTCGCTTCCATATCATGCCGCATTCGCTGACCCAGCCCTAGTGGAGGCTGCGCGGCTCTACTGATGCCCATTTCAGTAGGGTTACATGATACCGCTGATTGCGTAAAGGACGTGTTTTTGTTTGCTGAAGTCTACCTTGGTATCACTCCAATCGCATCCGAATTGACTGCTTTCATGGTCGGCATTTTGGCTGAAGAGGGTGCTGCGCCCGAGGAGCTGAGTTGGTTTCAGCAATTATTTAACAATCCTTTTCTGCCCTTTGTGATTCTATTTTTCTTAGCCTTCCAGATCTTCATCGCTCCGGAACGTCGTCGAAAAGCAGAAGAAGCGAAGATGTTGTCCACGTTGAAGAAGAATGATCGCGTCGTGACAGCGGGTGGGATCCACGGAACCGTGGTTTCGACCTCGTCCGAGACCAACACGCTGACGCTACGAGTGGACGACAACAACAACACGCGAATTAAAGTCAATTTCACGGCAATTGCTCGTGTGATCGACCCAAACAAAGAGAATAAGGGATCGGATCACAAGGATGCCGATTCCAAAACGAAGAGCTAGAACCTAATTTACTTCTGCGATAGCTCATGATGCGCTA
>CAXBHV010001850.1:0-1578 GCA_963974855.1 uncultured Rhodopirellula sp.
TGTCCCCGCCGCTCTACCGACCAATATTGGAGGGCACCGCGAACATTCGCAACAAGCTGGGAGATGCCCACGGGCAAGGGTCCTCAGCGTCCTATTCTGTCAAGAAAATGTTTGCCGATCACATGCTATACAACGTGTGCAACAACATCAATTTGTTGGTCGCTCTCGCGAGTTCGAGCGAGTTAGATCAATGATTGCCAAGGACGGAGTAGCGAGTCAACTACGGAGTCGCAGTCAGGCGTTCATCCGCTATTGCACTGCAAACGACGGACGGAAATCGACGCCAAGTCGCGCTGCCCAGAGTGACGTCAACTTATGTTGGAAATCGAATTTCGGGGTCCACGCGTGGCGTGCGTTAGCGTTGTGTACGTAGGCAATATTTCGTAGGAACCCAATACCTTTCGCCGTTCTGACCTTCGTTTCGTGCAGCAATGCAACCACGTTCACTCGACTGGAACGTTGGAACTATTCAAAGATACGTTTCGTTATCGCGGACTCAGACTCGGTCGTCGTCATCCACTCCGAAGGAATGAAGACAACAATCACTGTCGGAGTTTCTCGTGGTAGCTGTTTCCTTGTGGATTCCAGGGTATTCGCGAGCGTCTTCAAATAGTCAACATTGTCGGCCGCTAAAGGTTGCTTCCGAGAGTACTTCAAGCCGGCCGCTCCGAAACTGCTTGAGCCAATCATGAACATGGAAATCGAGGTTCCGGAGAATTTTCAAGGTAACGTCGTCAGTGACGTCATTCGTCGTCGGGGAATCATGAACAGCAACGACGTCATCAATGACAACTGTATCATCAAAGCCGAAGTACCTCTTGCAGAGACATTTGGATATGCGGCGGATCTACGAATAATGACCCAAGGTCAAGGAAGGTTCACGATTGTCAGTTGGCGACCTATCGCCAAACACCATTGAACATCCAAGAAGAGATCATCGCAATGAATCGGAGAGAACGCGAAATGCGGTACAACTAGCAAGACTTTCTTCGGGCGACAGCGTCCAGGAAAACTCGGTCAGGTTATATAGCATTTCAGTTGGTGCCACGCAGTTACAGATGCTCGCGTGGCGGTTTCCTGCTTACACACCGACGCGAGCTTAAGCTTTCTCAGACTGACCTCGGTTGCATCGCCCGACGTGCAAACGAATGGACCAGAAATTGCGTCGGTGATACAGGCCTCCGCGTCAACTCCCCGTCTCCTTTGCTGCTCCCGTTTCATCGACCGAGGCGAGTTCCAGACAATCCGGTGTCGGCCACCTGAGCGCGTTGGTGGATCGAATCAAGCGTCCTGTGTGTCTCGCAAGTCAATTACACAGATGGCCCCGCGACATGGGCTTCAACTCAGCACGCGACGGTTCCTCTGGTTCCTGAAGCGTCGGATTTATGCTGAACGCGGTTCATTTGACGACTTCCCAAAGGCGACTGTCCAGAATCCTGGAGCCACTCTTCGCAAGCTGATCGAATGAGAATAGACTAACAAGACCACATAAATTTCCACGCCCCCAAACGAATCGAAATGCTCAACGAATGGCTATACGTATCGTAAATTTAGGGGATGTCCACTTTCGGTCATCCA
>CAXBHV010001851.1:0-1577 GCA_963974855.1 uncultured Rhodopirellula sp.
CCGGCCGCTGACGCGCGAGCGGCTCACTAAATCAATAAGCCGTCAAGAGTTTCGGGCATCCCGGGACAGTCAACGAAAGTCTTGACGACTTCCGCTACGGGTTTAGAGGCGACCTGTCGCTGTACGGCCGGAGGCCGGCATACTGAGCGAGAGTGTTTCGCCCTCTGGGCTATGTTTCACTCCTCCGCTAGCAGGTAGCTCTCGCTACCCTACTTTACTTGAAAGGAATGTACGCGTAGCCCGCCATTTGCAATTGGATATTGGCGGTGGCGGCCGAGACGGCAACTTTGACCTCGGGCAACACTTCGTCGGTCGCGAATCCGTGGTGCGCCATCGCTTGGCCACAGACCACAATTTCCACTCCGGCGTCTGTCAATGTCTTAACCAACTCTCGGTTCGGGTTCTTTGCCTTGCCCAAATCTTTCTTGTAGGACGAAGCGTGTTTGGCCATCGCTTCATCCTTCAGCGCGGCGGTGGTCGCCGGACCATGCAAAATCACCGTCATGTTAAAATCGTGGTCGGTGCCAGCGCCGGCTGCGGTGTATTGATTCAGTATCAACGCCGCTCGATCCAACCCAAGCAATACGCCTCCCTCCATTTTGTCGGAAGTAATATCGAGTATCACCTTAGCGCTCTTTTTCGGTTGGTAAACGGCATCAGGCAAAACAACGATCCCGCCATGGTCTTTCACCACGGGGTGCTCGTATTTCGGCTGACCGGTGGGATCCGCAGCCATTGCGGTTGAGGATACAAACAACAGCGTCAATACCGTGATAGCGATGGTGGGTTTCATCAGAAAGACTCCTCAATTGATCTTGTGAGCGACAATCATGCGTAACGAACCATGCTCTTTTTCCAGAGCAACGTGAAAAAGAGGAGCGAGCAAATACCGAGCCAAAATCCCTCGTCCTCAGGCTCTTGCACAACGCCGTGAACGATTTTCTGGCTGGAGATTACACCATTTACATTTCGTAGCTACGCTCGCCAGAGCGTGGATTGTTGGCGTCCATTGTGAATCACCACCTTCTGGCGAAGGTAGCCACAAGGAAATCGTTCACGGCGTTGGGCGGGAACCTGGGAACCACAAACGCGAAGGTTACGAAACGAGCTCGACGGGGTCGGACTGTTTCGCCGCAGGTTGACGGAGCTCACTGATCCACTGGAATACAACGTAGAATACTGGCGTGAAAAATACCGCCAGGACCGTTGAGGTTATCATCCCGCCACAAACGGCGGTTCCCAGTGAGCGACGACTCGCGGCGGCCGCGCCGGTGGCAAACACCAACGGCAATACGCCCAAAATGAAAGCGAACGAAGTCATCAAGATCGGCCGGAAACGCATCCGCGATGCATCCACCGCTGCCTCGCGAATCGACTTGCCCTGCATCCGCAAATCACGAGCAAACTCGACAATCAAAATCGCATTCTTACTAGCCAATGCGATGATCAACACCACGCCAATTTGCACGTACGTATTATTGTCCATACCCATCATCGAGATCGCAGCAACGGTGCCTAATAACCCCAGCGGCACAACCAAAATCACTGCAAACGGAAGAACCCAGCTTTCGTACAAG
>CAXBHV010001852.1:0-1576 GCA_963974855.1 uncultured Rhodopirellula sp.
GGCCGATTGGCGAGCTGCATTTGCGTCCCCCCGCATTGGGATTGATGTCGGTGCAAGCCTCCGTGGCCGCGGTCGAT
The DNA here is from genome assembly GCA_963974855.1 of uncultured Rhodopirellula sp. GTDB lineage: Bacteria > Planctomycetota > Planctomycetia > Pirellulales > Pirellulaceae > Novipirellula. The sequence goes on from CAXBHV010001852.1 coordinate 78, forward strand.
TTGCTGATCTCTGCCACCGCGTTGTATCTGGTGTTGCCAGTTGAAGCGGCAGTGCCGTTCGCGCAAGTCCTAGCCGCCTACCTTGTCGCGATTGCCATCTCGCTGCTGACCCAGGTCCCCGGTGGACTCGGCGTGCTGGAGGTGATCTTGGTCACGCTGTTAAAAGGCACGGTTGGCGATTCGGTGCTCGCGTCCGTGCTGATTTTCCGGATCTTGTACTACGTGTTGCCATTGATCTTCGGGATGATCACGCTGGTGGCCCACGAGATCTTCAGCGGTGCGGTAGAAGCACGCCAAGCCCGCTGACGTATTAGCGACACGCCGCGAGCGTCGGGTTGCAGCGAGTAAAACGTTCAAAATAGACCGATGGGCTAAAATTGTTAGCCGCTTTGGCCAACGCTGTGAAGCATTTCGTAGCGGAACTCGTCAAGAGTTTCGGGGGAGCATACACCATGGAACGAAAGTCTTGACGACTTCCGCTACGCTAAATTAGCACAAACCCTATAAGAAAAAATGCTTCACAGCGTTGCGCTTTGGCGCTAGCCACGGTTCCGGTGCGTGCGTTTCTTGGGAGCGTTTTGTTGGACACCGGAACGGTGGCTAGCGCCAAAACCGCTAACAATCACGCTAGCGTGGGACGCTCCGCTATACACAACACCGCACTTCGTTTTGAACCGCAGCGGGAATGGCCGAAAGTCTCTGCGACTTTCGCTACTGCCAACGCCCCGAAATCATTTTCTTACTTCACTAAGCTCGCGTGGATCTTGCTCAACTCGCTCTCGGGAATCTTTAACACTTTCCGGTCGTACGTCATCAATCCATTGATCTCGCCTTCCACATCGGTGGTTTGCGTGTACACGCCTCCGGCGATTCCTTTGGATTTCAGTTCTTCGAGTCGTCGCATCGATTCAACGTAGCGGTCCTTGAACTCTTGCAGCGTTTTGGGCAAACCACCGTAACCCCAATTGTCGCGATTGGCATCCCACAGATGTCCCTGGACGGGATAACCGTGGCCGCCGAACTCACCAACCACCTTGATGTAATGGTCAAAGCGTTTGTCGTCCAAGGGGAAATTGGGATGCGGATAGGCATGATGGTCCGCAATGTCACCGACCGGCCAAAAGTTGCCGCCGCTGGCGATATTGACCAAACGCGACGGATCCCGTTTGACTGTCCACTTGCCGACCTCCATCGTGCGATGTTGCCCCCACGCTTCGTTGAACGGCACCCACACCACAATGCTGGGGTGATTTTCGAGTTCGTCAATCATCCGCTCGATCTCGATCATGTACTGATCGTGATCGACATCAGCCCAATCGGCATCTTGTGGATTTGCCCGCATCCGCGTCCACGGTGGTCCTTTGCCGCCGCTGGGTTGGTCCTGCCAAACCATCATGCCGATGCGGTCACAGTGATAGTAGTAACGCCGTGGTTCCACTTTGATGTGTTTGCGGATCATGTTGAAGCCCGAGGCTTTGAGCACCTCGATGTCATACAAC
>CAXBHV010001853.1:0-1576 GCA_963974855.1 uncultured Rhodopirellula sp.
ATGAAAGAGCGCGAAAAGATCGTCGTCACTGGCCTCGTCTTCCTCATGCTGCTGGCATGGCTGGGTTTTCCGTTGCATCATTCGCATCGCTTCGCAGGCAGTTTCTGGGGCGGCGTTTTTGGTGTGACCGGGGCGCTGCTGATGCTGGTGCCGCTAGCGTACCTGGTTGTCAAACGCAATAAGAAATTGAAGCAGGCAGTCACCAAACACGTTTCGATGCGGACGCTACTCGCATGGCATATCTATGCGGGCGTGTTGGGGCCGATTCTGGTCATCCTGCACAGCGGCCACAAGTACAACAGTCCGCTGGGAATCATGCTAACGGCGATGACATTGCTGGTCGTTGTCAGCGGCTTCATCGGGCGATACCTGATGTCGGGATTCGCAAAGGAGATCAAAGCCAAAGAAGCGATGCTGTCCGAATTGCAAACCGCCTACGACCAAGCCGTCGTTGAGGTTGGCTCTCATCCAGCTACCGCTGAAAGCTTGCGGCCGTTTTCTGGATTTTTCAGCCGTCTAACTGCTGGTTTGCTTTTGCCGGAAGCAAGTGACACAGTGAATTCGCCGGGGCAAAGCACGATCACACTCATTCGCCTTGCCGAATCCATTGCGGATGTCGAGTACGCAATCGCTACCCACGAGGACTTCAAACAGTGGTTCGGCAAGTGGTTGAAGTTTCACATCGTGATTTCGTTTGTTCTCTACGCCCTGATGTTCGTGCATGTTTACTACGCCGTCTACTTCGGCTTGCGGTGGTTTGAATAAGACTCGATCTCCATGAAACGCAACCTACTTATCTTCGTCACGCTCGCGGCAATCCTGTCGACCGCCTACGCCATGGGTGTTTTGCCGAAATCGGCAACGAATGCCGTGTCACACACGTTGCACCGCTCGGTCAATCCCGGCCAACTGTCGGCTGCACACGCCAACCTTGGTGACAATTGCCAAGCCTGCCACACGCCGGTGATGGGTGTTGACACCGCGAAGTGCATCTTGTGTCACGCCAATAGCGAGTCGATTCTGCAACGTCAACCGACAGCCTTTCACGCCAGCGTCGGCACCTGCAAGCAATGCCATCTCGAACATCAAGGATTGGATGCGAACTTGTCGGAAATGGACCACTCGCTACTGACCTCGATCGGGATGAAGGCCATGCAAAACGCGGAAGCGGGAACTGAAGAAGCGTCGGCCTATAACATGCTCGTCGATAAACTTCGACTGGCGTCTCCACCGCACGAACGGATCAGTTTGCACGAATCAGTGCTCGACTGTGCTTCGTGTCATTCCAACGATGACCAACACCAGAGCTTATTCGGCGGCGATTGTGCCCAGTGCCACGCAACCAATCGCTGGACGATCCCCGAATTCAAACACCCGTCAACCAGTTCGACCGACTGCAACCAATGCCACCAAGCACCGCCGAGCCACTACATGATGCACTTTAAGATGATCTCAGCCAAAGTCGCGGGCAAACCGCACGCCCGAGTCGAACAATGTCACCAGTGTCATCAAACAACGAGCTGGAACGACATCAAACGAGCTGGCTGGTACAAGCATCACTAGGAGAGTGGGGGAG
>CAXBHV010001854.1:0-1574 GCA_963974855.1 uncultured Rhodopirellula sp.
TCAAGTCAAAAGGTTCCATTGAGCTAGCTGCGTGAATGGTTTCAATGGCGTAACGTTGGCGTTGACCGGGCGACGCCAATGTGGCATCCACTTGGAAACGCCATATGCGTCGCTCCGTGTCCAACGCATGGTTCGTTGGTCTTTGCAGCGGCGAGAGAGCGACCATCGCCCCAAACCGTTCATCCGATTTTACCGAGCGCATCATCACGCGCCAAATTCCCCCGTCCTACGCTGAGTTGTAGCGATCTGGCCCGCCATTGATCGTGAGGCAACGTAGCAGAGCGTGTAAATCGCAACCGTTGCAGCGATGAACATGAGCATATTTGAGAGCAGCGACAGCCAGCGGAATTGGTAGTGAGGCAGCCAAAAATCGTCGAAGTCAATTGTAAGCGTCGGTCGGATTGTGTAGTGCACGTCAACAAAAGTCGATGGCCAACCGTATTCTGTGTCTTCAGGTATATCAGGGCCAAAGTTGATTTTTGATGACCCCAGGTCAGATTCAATTTGGAGGTTGGCGAATCGCGGTCGCGTATTGAGTAGAACGAACGCGACAAACACAGGAAGCACGAGCACAAGTCCGCGAAGTCCAAATCGCAGAATTCTGGCCATAGCATTTGCTTTATGGTTCGACATGGGTGCGGCTCCATCCAACGAACTTATGTTTCTACGGTGGGTGAGGGTGAGAATAAGTCGTTTTGGGGTGTTCTCACCGGTTGTTCGACTTGTTATCACGGTGTGTCCCCTCTTCGGAGCGGGCAGCCGCGATGGCTATTCTCACCCGCTGCTGGGCGGGTGTCAAGCTTGTTCTCACCCTCATTCGCACTCCTGGGCGGGGTGTGCGGAATGATTTGCTAGGATTGCCCCCGTCGCTCTGCTATCGCTCCATTCGCTCGCTCGAACTGGAATCACGAGTTGCCTACAGAGCTCTGTGCTAGCAAAGCAAACGGATGAACTTGAGAAAAAAATGTTGATGTGACCTGAACAAGTGTTAGGATGCGGGGCTAGTCAGCCCAAAAAGGACGTCGGCATTAAAATCTTTGACGAAGCGGACTGGTGTGGGGCAAAACCACCAGGGCCTGCGAACGAGCAGAACACACGGGAGGGCAGTGGCGATGGCTTCGACACTTTTCATCAAACCAGGGTCAATGGAACAGGAATTGAAATGGGCCAAAATTTGGTTCAAGCAATTCTCGACGTTCCTGGGACGCGACGGCTGGGACAGCCCGCGACGAACCGAGTTTACTGCGGAGCAATTGATTGAGTTTCTTAAAAGCAAGCGGGACGCGAACTTCCCCGCTTGGAAACGAATGAAGATCATTCGCGGGCTGATGATCTATCGCCGATTGATACTGCACAAACCGGACGATGACCTGGAGCCGGTGCGGAAGAAGATGCTGGAGATCATTGCCTTCGAGTATAGCCGTGACGAGGGCTACGGATCGATTGAAGAGTCGGGTGGCAAAATCAATCCTCGAGAACCTGACGCCGTCCAGGAATTCCGCCGGGCAATGCGGCGGGCGGGATTGGCGATCAAGACGGAGCGGGCTTATGTGTCGAAATTGAAGGCATTTATG
>CAXBHV010001855.1:0-1574 GCA_963974855.1 uncultured Rhodopirellula sp.
ACTTGCTGAACCTTAGCGTTCTGCCACTGGATGTGCTGCTGGAATTACATGCACCTCGAACAAATCAAACTGAACTTCGATAAGCGTCGTGACACCAAAGGATTGCACGCGATTCTGCAGTCCGGTGCGATTGACGCAGCGGAAGTTCGAATCGGACATTCGTTCCCCGATCAAGTTCGGGCGTTCTACTCTAAGCACAACGGACTCAGGGTTGATGATCCGAGATTTGAAATCCTACCAATCGATGACCTGTCTGCCGACGATCAATCGCGGATACATTTCGCGACCGCCGACGGCATCTACCAGATTTGTTTCGATTGCTCCCATCTCAACGAGGCCGAACAATGGGATATAATTGAACCCGAAACTGGTGATCGAATCACCTATACGATGGCAAGTTTCTGGACCAACAAAATATGGAAATGGCTTGATCACGGTCTTGTGTTTTGGCACGGTGAGGTCTAGTCCGATTCCTAAATCGCGTCAGAACACTCCATCGCACCCGAGCGGCGAATCCGGGCGTTTTTAAATGGACAATCTTTCGTCGCCGCCGGGTGATTGGTGGCGTTCGCCAATCCAACATTCAATTCTTCGTTAAAACAAATGGAAAAGACTAATCCCTATCAGCCAACGGTTAGTGACGACGCGCATGTTGCGAGCACAACCCTAGAAGAGGGCCCGTGGCGAGATGCTGAGTATCTAGTAATCCACCGAAAGCACTCAAATCTAGCTCGAACGGACAACTTGATCATTAAAGGGCGCCGAATTCGGCACGGAATCATAGCACCTCTGGTCGTGGTTGCTTTGCTGACAGTTCTTGGGTACGCAGCATCTTATATCTATGACGTTCCAAATCCTATCTTTCGGTATCCTGGGTACGCTCTACTGTTATGTGCATTCGTTCTGGGGCTGCGGACGCAGATTGAGACGATAGAATGTCGGTTCCCCCGATCGCTTCAATCGACTCAGAACGTTCGCAATCAGAGCTCTCGTGTACTTGCTGCTTTGATCTTGCTTTTTCCAGTGATTCCGACCATTGCAATCGGGATGTCTTGGTACGAGGCAACTAATGGCTTGAGTCCATGGATTGGTAATTTGGTGACGATAGTATGTTACCTAGTCGGTATCGCTTGTATTGCATACGTGGGCTGGGAGGGCTATTGCCAACTGCTCTCGCCGCCAGGAACAACGATTGCCAAGGAGGAAGACGGGTTCGTCTGGGTTCGAAACGCTGACGTCGATTACGTTCGTGGTCGTCCGCTATGGAAAACGCCCACCAATTCGAGCCTATTTTCTTGAGGCCATCGCCCTCAATTGTGATAGCAACGCGAACGTCTCTGCACCGGAGGGTGGCCTTGTACATCTTAAGGGTGACTTAAACGCCAACCTTGATATTGGTGAATACAATGAGTTGATAATTGCCGGGTGTGTTTCCCCTGATTCGACGATAACCGACTCCGGATATCACCACGTGCATATCGGTGGCTCAGTGTTCGGCAACATTATCGCAAGTGGCTCGGCGAATATTTGGATCGACGGTGATTTCGTCGGAACGATTTCAACCGGAGCCCCGG
>CAXBHV010001856.1:0-1569 GCA_963974855.1 uncultured Rhodopirellula sp.
CGTTCCGAATCGGCGCAGGGAACTTGCCAGGCGAAGTGGGCGTGCGATTGTTAGTCGACGACGAGTCCATCGAACTTGCCACCGGGGTCGACGAAGAAACGATGGTGGTCCATAGCTCGGATGTCCGAGCGTATCTCGGAGCGACGGCTCGACTGCAAGTCTTTGACAACGCCACCGGCGGCTGGGGCCACATCAACGTCGATGACTTTCGTGGCACCGAAATCCCTGTCCGCGATACCTCAAAAGACTTTGCGATCGACGACGCGATCTCGCCGTCGGGCTATCCTGAGATCGGATACGACCAACCGCTGCGACCTCAGTTTCACTTTATATCCAAGAAGAACTGGTTGAACGATCCTAACGGGATGGTCTACGACGGCGAAAAGTATCATCTGTTCTTCCAGCACAACCCCAAGGGGACGGGGTGGGGGAACATGACTTGGGGACACGCCACCAGCCTCGACATGGTGCACTGGAAACAACGGGATCACGCCTTGTTGCCTTACCGAGTCGACGGCCGAGCGGGTACGATTTTTTCAGGCACTGCCGTGATCGACCACAACAACAGTCTTGGCAAGCAGGTGGGTGATACGAAAACGATGGTCGCGTTCTTCACGTTTGCCGCGAAACCGAAGTTCTATCAAGCGATGGCGTACAGCACCGATGGCGGTGAGACGTGGACGTACTGGAACGAGGGCCGCGCGGTCGTTGAAAACCAAGGCTTTGACAATGGTGAACGCGACCCGAAAGTTTTCTGGCACGAACCGTCTCAGCAATGGGTGATGCTGTTGTGGGTGCAAAAAGATCCCGGACGAGTTCGTTGGTTCACCTCAAAGAATCTGGTCGATTGGGAATTCGCTTCGGACCTGATGCGAGATTGGGCGTTCGAGTGTATGGATCTGGTGTTCCTGAAGGTGGACGATGACGAGAACAACACGAAGTGCCTGATTTATGACGCCAGCTTCGATTATGAAATCGGCAGCTTTGATGGTCAGAAATTTATTGCCGAAACAGAGACACTCAGTATCGTACGAGGCAACTATTACGCCGCTCAGACTTTCAACCAGGCGCCGGATGACCGAGCTGTTCAGATCGGCTGGATGCGAGGTGGCCCCGACTCGGCAAAATTGTTTGGCGTGCCTCACAATCAACAGATGGCCTTTCCTGTCGAGATGAGTCTAAAAACGACGCCCGAAGGGATTCGTCTATTCTGCTGGCCGATCAAGGAGATTGATTCATTGGTGGGGAAAACAGATGAAATCGATGAAGTCACGCTGGACGCCGGTGTGAATGCCCTTGCGGGGATAAATGACCTTGACCTTGTCGACTTGGAAGTCAGCTTTAGTCCTGGTGATGCGGAGCAAGTCGTGTTCGATTTGCCGCGAGTGTCTCTTCGCTACGATGTCAAAAAGCAGGTTTTGTACCACTCCGGTATCGATAACAACGGCGCGCCGCGTGAAGACGTTTGTATCGACAAACTGGTGCCACGTGAAGGCAAGGTTTCGCTGCGATTACTGGTTGATCGTTTGACGGTCGAGGCTTATGCGTTCGGAGGAGCGACGTTCGCGG
>CAXBHV010001857.1:0-1567 GCA_963974855.1 uncultured Rhodopirellula sp.
ATTCGGATTCGTGTGACCGTGCCGGTCACATCACCGATCGTCACCGTGTCGCCAACTCGCGCCGGACGCTCGAACAACAAGATGATCCCAGAAACAAAGTTCGCAAAGATTTCTTGTAAACCAAAGCCAAGTCCGACGGTCATCGCGGCGACCAACCACTGCACGCTGGACCAGCTGACGCCCATAAAATGGAACGCCGCCAAGGCACCTACCAGAATCATCAAATAGCGTGACATCGCGCTGGCGGCATAGCGGGCACCGGCGTCAAGCGGCAACCGCTGCAACAGCGTGATATCCATCAATCCCGGAACATTACGGCAAGCGATCACGGTCAACACGACCGAGAGAATCGCCATGATCAAGTCCCCCAGCGTGACCCATACGGGCCCTGAATCGGACTCGGCCGACAAGTGCACGTTTAACCACAGTGGATAGCGATGCACCACGCCGAGTGCCGGAATAAACTCGCTCCAGGTTAAATACAACCCGATAGCGCCGAGTAAAATCGGCACCAATTTGACAAACCGTTGGGCTTGGCGATTGAGGTCCGACAATTGAACATGCCCAGCGCTTTCGATCATGCCCACCGCATCGGCTGGCATTTCCGGTGTCGACTCTTTGACTTGAGCCAAGGCTTCACGGCGTTCTCGCGCACGTGCGATGGCAACGCGGCGATACGTGATCAGCAACCAACGCATCAGCAGCGCTCGAACGAATATCAAAAAGGAAACAATTCCAACCGAGACGACCACGCGCCACGACAATTGCACTGCAGCGTAGTGATATCCTGCCAGCGAACCGGCTAGCAAAAACAGCGGAATCAACGCTAACAGTGGGGCGAGAGCACATCCGACTCTGGCGGCCGAGGTGTCGGACGTCGCACGGATTTGCGTCATCACCGAACTGCGTGGCCCCAACCATACCCACAGAATGATCGCCCCCGTGACCATGGCGATCGCGAAGGTGAGCCGCCCAATCGACGTGGTCATCAACTCATCACCTCGCAGTTCGGTATACATTACGATCACCGAGCAAGGGACGATAATTCGTGCGCTCCAAACCAATCCACGACGAATGAGATGCGTCGAGGTAAGATCCCAATCAAAGTGGTCTTGGGCTATTCCATCGGTACGAAAAACGTGACGAACGAAATCGATGACGTACATCAAGATGCTGCCGCTATAAAGCGCCTTGCCAAACAGGTGCAGCGGTTCGCCGATCAGTGTCGCACTTTCCAATCGCCATGCGATCCACAACGTGAATAACGCCGCGGGGCTGGCAATCAAGATGGTCATCAGCAGCGCATGACCGGTCGGAGCAAACAGAGTCGCGTTAGGACGCGATGCCTCGTGTCCCAACCGGCTAATCTCGCCCTTGATTCGTCCTCGCGAAAACAGCAGCCAGCCAATCAAAATCCAAATCGGAACCGTGGCGAGCGGGTTTTCGCGGATATCGTTAACTAAAACCGTCAAACCGTCCTTCCACGGCCGCAGGCTAAACGCGTCAGCCAAGGGTTCGCGCCACGAGAACCCCGAGCGGTACCAAACCGGTGTGGTGCTGGGGACCC
>CAXBHV010001858.1:0-1565 GCA_963974855.1 uncultured Rhodopirellula sp.
TAACGTCACGTTGGGCAACTTTGCTCCGTCGCTCGAGTACGCGGCAGGGAACAATTTCTTGCCGATTGGCAATTCCTTGCTCGTCGATTCGTCGGTCAATTCGTTGACCGATCGCGACACGTTCAAAGCATTGAAGGCGTCCGTTGGAATCACCGAAAGCAACGTGCTAGCACCGACCCGCGATGTCAATGGCATTTTGCGTGCGGACAACCCGTTCTTCCAACCGCCGGGAACTGTCGGCGAATCGATTTTCCGTGATCGTGGTTCGAACGAACTCGCCGACTTTGTTGGTCCGGTCGCGATTGCCGAGATTCCACGGGACAACGATGCCGAGGGCATTGATTCCGATCCAGCGATCAGTTTCATCAACCTGACCGGAGGCACGTACAAGGAATTCCGCGTTCAGTTGCGAGACAATGGCGATGCATCTGATCCATTCCCAGGCATTGGAATTGATGACAACACCGTCGTCGTTCCTGCGATTCCAGGACTGCGCCCAAGTGGTTCAAATGTCACGCTGTTCGAAAATGATCGTTTGCTGCAAGAAGGCATCGATTACATCTTCAGTTACGACAAGACAAAGAATCTGATTACCCTGACGCCTTTGGCAGGGATCTGGCGAGACGATCGTTCGTACCGCATTGGCTTGAACAATCGTGATCGCACCGTGCTGGTTGCACCGGAAGGACGAAGTCTGACGGACGGAGACCAAATCACGATCACCGACGCCAACGGCGGCGATATCGTCTTCGAATTCGAAACTGGCTATCAGTTGCTGCTGCCTGAAACGATCTCGCTGATCGTGCCTCAAGTGGGCACCAATTTTGGCGGCGTTAGCGACGGCGATATCTTCCAAATCAATGATGGCGTCAATCCTGTCGTTGTCTTTGAACTTGATAGCGATGGAGCACAATTGCCCAGCAGCGTTGTGGTTCCGTTGCCATCGCAGCGACCGCCAACGGATCCCGCCCAGTTGCGTATTTTCCTAAACGGAATCGCGCTAAACATTCAAGCTGCAATCGATGCGGAAGTCGCCGCAGGCCGTCTGAATGTTGAAACCAAAGTTGATCCGCTCAGTGACCCTAATGGCGACCCATTCCGCGTAGTGATTGGTGCAGAACCGGGGACCACAGCGACGACCAGTGGTAGCGGGCTGCTGCAAGATGTGCGAACGCTTGCCCTACGCGTCCCCGAAGTGGGATCGGCGTTCGGCGGTGTCGTCGACGCCGACACCTTTGTGGTCAATGACGGCGCCCAAGTGATCACGTTTGAATTTGATATCGCAGGTGGCTTGGTCGACCCGGCGAATGTCGCTGTGCCGATTGCCAGCGATTTGACCGCGAATCAAGTTGCCGTGGCAATCCAGCAAGCCATTCTTGCTTCATCGCTGCGATTGAATGCTCGCGTGTTGTCCGATTCGGTCTTCTTGAATCTGCCAGTCAATGGATCTGCGAGTGTTCCGTTTGGCCAATTGACGTTGGTGGGACTCAGCCGCACGCCAACCGATGGTGACTTGATCACCTTCTCGCCAAACAATGGTGCAGATCCGATTAGCATCGAAATCA
>CAXBHV010001859.1:0-1558 GCA_963974855.1 uncultured Rhodopirellula sp.
GGCACCACGCGGCGACTGCGAAGCGAAAGTTCTTCGACGAGTTGCAGGCACTTGCGGCGATTGCGAATGAAGCGGCGGCGAATTTCGGCCTTCAAACGTGGCGAAACGCTCTTGCGAACCAATTGCTCAAAGTCCGACTTGTTCTGCGAGATCAAGACATCGATCGTGCGCAGATTGTGAGGCATGCGAGCACTGATCTGCTCTTTGGTCAATCGCTCGGTCAACGAGACCTTGATGGTGCGATCAAATGGCAATTCGCCATTGTGCACTCGGTGCAAGGTTTCCACGGTGCTGCGAAGTGCGTAATCCGACTCCAGCAACATGCGACGGTATTGACGACGCGTGATTTCGATCTTCTTTGCCAACGAAATTTCTTGCTCGCGAGTCAGCAAAGGAATCTCGGCCATTTGGCTCAGGTACATGCGAATCGGATCATCGCTCGCCTTGGGCAATTCCGCCGATACCAGCGGTGCGTCGTCTTCTTCGCTGTATCGCATCTCAGCCACGCGAGGCTCAGGCTTTTTACCCGCTGCCACAATCGCTTTCTTTTCCGCCTTTTCGATTAACTGAATCCCGTGGCGATCAATCGCTTGCATCAAGCGATCGAGTTTTTCCGGATTGACGTCTTCATCCGGTAGGTAAGCGTTGACTTCGTCGTAGGTGAGGAATCCATCCTTGGTTCCACGAGCGATAAGTTGAGAAAGATCTTGGTCCATCAATTGCATCTGAAAACCTCATGTTTTTTAGTGCCGAATCCTGGCACCGTGGGTCGATTGAAAAATCCTATTTCACACAATACGCACATGATCAGCTCCTCTGATCGGTCACCATTGGCGGGCGTCTTTTCGAGCAAGACATCAACGGTGAGTGGTATTGAATCGGGACGGTCTGAAGCGGGGTGCTAGTGGCTCCTTCGGTGGATTGGAAACAGTAATGTTCGTGAAGTGTTTTGTTATGAGTGTTGACTTGAAATGCTATCATTTGCTAGCATTTAAAACCTACTCTTTCTTCATTTGGTGACGCGTTCGCTCGGCGTCAAACAACTCTTTCAATAGAGCCTCCTCTTCATCTTCTGCCAATGCCGAAGAAGCCAGTTTTGCGATTTGTCGGTTTTTTTCTGCCGAAAATTCTCGCTCACGGTAACGCAACACAACGCCAGCATAACGTTCGACGGTGGTTTGTGTGGAATGACCTTCGCGACGACGAACTCGTTCCTCAAGCGTCACCACTTGATTCTTCAAATCATCGTTCTCAAGAACCAACATCAGCGACTCGAGTGTCAAGTCACGACCTTCGAGATCCAAGTCTTGATAAGCTGACAACAACATCTTTGCTGTATTGGATTCGAGCCAATCGGGATCGATCGATTCGACCGCCATCGCCGCCAGCTCGGGTGATTCAATCAGTGTTTCGAACAATTCGCGATCCATCCCACTGAGCGGTTCGGGGCGATTTGGACTGGAGGAGCGACGGTCCGGAGTCGTGCCAAAGTTGTTTGGCTCGCCGAATCCGCTGGATCCACCGAAATCAGGCGGAGCACCAAAATCGTCGTAGCCAC
>CAXBHV010001860.1:0-1558 GCA_963974855.1 uncultured Rhodopirellula sp.
TGCCTGACCCGGACACCGAAAAATCACGCTATTTGTGTGGTTACGATCCCGAAGGCGAGCCTGATGACACTTTGGTACTGGGGCGTATCACGGACGAACATGGAAAGCTACGTGGCACGCTGGTCAATTACGCCTGTCACCCAACGACGTTGGCTGCCGAAAACACCGCGATTTCACCCGACTACGTCGGCGCGATGCGTGAAACGATGGAAAATGCCACCTCGGCCCCAGCAATGTTTTTGCTGGGGATGTGTGGCGATCTCGCCCCGCGTTACCAATACGTCGGCGACCCCGAGGTAGCGGATCGACATGGACGCCAACTCGGTTTTGCCGCACTGGCGACACTAAACGACATGGAACCTGCCGGCAGTTCGCTTGTTTATGCTGGAGCACTCGAATCCGGAGCACCGCTGGCGATTTGGAAGCACCAAACCGTCGAAGCGTCCAGCGAATTGATGACGATTCGCAGTACCGTGGCGTTGCCGCTGAAAGATTGGCCTTCGGCCGACGAGCTGGAACGCCAACGTTTGGCATGCACCGACCGCGCCCTCGAAGAACGACTGAGGCGTCGACGTGACATCCGCCTTGGTATCGGCGACGGCAAAACTTTCGATCTTCCCATTTTTGCGTGGAGGATCGGTGATGCGGTGTTGGTGGGCAGTTGCTGTGAACCGTACTCAATCCTGCAACAAGAACTTCGCCAACGCTTCAAAGGTCACACTTTGATTTGTATGAACTTGATCAACGGCTCGATCGGCTATTTGCCGCCCGCCGCACTTTATGACACCGACGTCTATCCCGTATGGCAGTCCCCGTTTGATCGTGGATGCTTAGAAACAACCCTCGAAGCCATGACCGGAGTCATCAACGATGTGCTCAGCCGTTAACAAGTCGCTGCATGGAGTGCTGCCTGTGCTGCACACCCCCTTCACCGACAAGTATGAGATCGACACCAAAACGCTGCAGCGTGAAATGGATTGGGCCTTTCAAACGGGTGCCGATGGCGTGGTCGTGGCGATGGTAAGCGAAATTTTGCGACTCGGTTACCATGGCCGCAAACGACTCGCGGAACTTGTATGCGAAGCTGCCGACGGCCGAGGATTCACGGTCATCAGCGTCGGTTCCGAGAGCACCGCCGAGGCGATCGAGTTTGCCGAACATGCCGAAGCGATCGGGGCGACCGCCGTGATGGCCATCCCACCGGTGGCAACCAGTTTAGGTGCAGACGCGACTCGTGATTACTTTTCTGCGATCGCAGGCAGTATCTCGATTCCGTTGGTGGTCCAAGATGCATCGGGTTACGTCGGGGCTGCGATTGACCTCAGCGTCTAACTGGATCTGCTGGAGCAATTCGGTAGCGAACGGATCTTGTTTAAACCCGAAGCGAGTCCGCTGGGGCCGAATCTTTCGAAACTCCGCGACGCCACCGCGGGCCAGGCACAGATTTTTGAAGGTTCCGGAGGCATCAACCTGGTCGATTGTTACCGTCGCGGGATCGCAGGGACGATGCCTGGCACCGATCTGTTGGACGGGATCGTTGCGTTATGGCAAGCGCTGG
>CAXBHV010001861.1:0-1558 GCA_963974855.1 uncultured Rhodopirellula sp.
CGCGGGCGCTTAGCTTTTTCCCTAAACCGGAACTCGCTCACACCTATATCAACGCGTTGGTCACCAAGCACACTGAAACAGGACCGGCCGGCCCCGGCATGCAGGTGGGATCGAGCAGCAGCGGTGGTGGAGGGCTGGCGATGGGAGGCAAACCCAAAGTGGTCACCCGTTATCTCGAGAATCCGCCGGTTTTGACACTGCTGAAAATGATCGAGCCCGATGTCGATTTTGGCTACGATAAATTGGCATGGCAAAAGTATTTTGCGGCAAAATTGGGTCGCAGTAGCGGCGACCTGAGACGCGATTTGTAGCGTCTCAGACCGGTCCCCTAGATTTCAGAACGGTTCTCTGAAAACGATCTCGCAAAAAAAACGGGCGAATCAGGCGGAACGACTGAGGACAACGCCACTCAATAACGCGTTCTAGAGAGTCGGTTTTCCCGGTTAATAGCTCGCACCGTCTGAAATCTTGAAAAACATTTTGCGAAGCTCCAAAACTGGGGGTTCAAGTTAAACTAAGCAGAGTGGCCCCCCGAGACCCTTCGTTGAGAATCTCTGCACGAAACTCTGCACCCTGTTCGCAATGTCAAATTTCCGCCTCTCATCACCGCTGAAACGCCTCAGGACACAATCCTCACCGATTGCATCCCAAGGCTTCACGTTGATTGAATTGCTGGTAGTCATCGCGATTATCGGGATCTTGGTGGCGTTGCTACTGCCTGCGGTCCAAGCGGCACGCGAAGCGGCTCGGCGGATGCAGTGCCAGAACAACTTGAAACAAATCGGGTTGGCTTGCCACAACTACGAATCGGCTTACCGGTCATTGCCATGGGGAGCCAAGGGAGGCCACGGCTATAGTTGGACCACCGACATTTTGCCCTTCGCCGAGCAGAATGCGTTGTGGGAAATGGTGCCTCCGATGCGTAACGGAGCCGTCACCTTCGAAGATCGCAAACGATTGGCCGAGTTAGCCACCACGTTGGTACCGATGTACCGCTGCCCTACCGAACCAGGTCCAACGTACTTATTTGACAACAACTCGCTCGCGATTGATGGTAGCGATGTGGCCCGGGCGATGAGCAGCTACTTAGGAAACTCGGGCAGCGACGTGCTTCGAGACAGTTACTCAAACGCATCACTTCTCGGCATGGAACGAGGCAACGGAGTGTTGCGTATTGGTCAATTCGAACGTCACCCGTTGGACCCACCCAATGTTCCGCCAACATTGCCATGGCCTGGCACAACTTCATTCGCCGCGATTCTGGACGGACTGAGCAACACGGTGCTGTGCGCCGAAACCCGTTTCATCGACGAACCCAAGTGTGACATTTGCAGCCATTTTGCCGTCTACCATCCCGAGTTTGATCGACGCAAAGGTAAAGCGAACGGATCGGATTTTTCAGAAGCCTTGGTGTCGCTGTACCATCCAATCAATCTCGACGTGGCTCCCAAACAGGAGCTCGAGATTTCAGCAGGCAGCTACCATGTTGGCGGCGTCAACACGGTATTCTGCGACGGAGCCGTAAGATTTCTAACGGACAGTTTGGATGACAAGGTCC
>CAXBHV010001862.1:0-1557 GCA_963974855.1 uncultured Rhodopirellula sp.
CCGTGCAAACGCAAATGGCATATCGCCCGAACTACATCCAACAACAAGTTGCTCAAACAAGCTACATGCCTGAGGTGCAACAGGTTCAAGTGCCGGTTCAAGTGCAACGCATGCAGACCGAAGTGATGACCCAAAAAGTGCCTGTGCAAACGACACGCATGCAAACAGAAATGGTGACGCAAAACGTTCCCGTGCAAACCACGCGAATGGTCGCCACGACCGAAGTTCGCAAGATTCCGGTGGTGGTCCAGCGCCCGATCACTGAAACCACGACTCGCAAAGTGCCGGTCGAGAATCAACGTTGGGTTGCCGAAGAACAAGTGCGAAAGGTACCTATCCAATCGACTCGCATGGTTTACGAAACACGTCGTGAACCTGTTGAGGTTCAGTACTACGAACAGGAAGCCTACACTCACAAAGTGCGTCGTCCGGTGACAGTGCAGAAGTATGTTCCTTACACGGAAACGCGAATGGTGCCCAAGCAAGTGGTTCAGCGTGTTCCGCTTTCGTACTACGATCCGTTTAGCCCCGCAATCGTTAGCGGCTATTCGTCATTCTCGGTGCCAAGCACGATCAGCAGCTCGCCGATCATCAGTACTCCTTCGGTGATTTCGCCATCGGTTTCACAACCGACCGAAGCGCGTCGCCCGGCGGACGAGGATTCCAGTGGTCACTCGGTGCTGTCCCCTCCAAAAGACGACGAACAGATCGACGAGCCAAAAACTCGATTGAAGAGCATGGAATTTGGGCCGCCAACCAACTCGTCAAACGATACCGGTTCGGGTGACAATGCCGATTCAAATGACGATGCTGAATCGAGTTCCGATTCGACGGTCGATCCTGAAGACGAAGACCTGCTTCCACCACCTTCGCTGAACGCCAGCGAAGCAGGATTTCGGATCAAGTGGAATCCGGTTTACGCTCGCGAAGCGTAGTCGACTTTGTCAAATGAGTAGCTACGCTCGCCAGAGCGTGGACGAGTTTCTATTGGATTTCCCTGCCTTGTCGACCGTCTGGCAGCGACGTTAGCTATCACGTTAATTTTGTGGCATTGCTCTTCAGGCGGCTTGCAGCACGCCGTGATTGGTTTCTAACAGACCATCTTGCATGCGGTAGCACACATCCGCTTTCTCAGCGATCGCGTCATCATGCGTGATCATCACGATCGTCAGATTGTCTTGCTGATTTAATTCCACCAGCAAGTTGAGGATCGATTCTCCGGTTTCCGTATCCAGATTCCCGGTCGGCTCATCGGCGAGTAACAGAGTGGGATCGGTCATCAACGCGCGGGCAATTGCCGCACGTTGCATCTCGCCGCCGCTCATTTCGGCTGGGCGATGGGTAGCCCGATGTGCGAGTCCAACGCGATCGAGCATCTCTTCGGCACGCTTACGGATTTCTTTCCGGTTACGGAAATAGCCCCACAAACTCTCACTGATCATCATCGGTGCCAGCACATTTTCGAGCGCGGTCAGCTCAGGCAACAAATGATAGAACTGAAAGATGATTCCGATATCATGGTTGCGGAACGAATCACGTTCGGCCCGCGGGGCGTTG
>CAXBHV010001863.1:0-1556 GCA_963974855.1 uncultured Rhodopirellula sp.
GGGCTAGGATCGCAAAGGCGCTACCGGCATTGGAGATGAGGTTGCTGCACTCGTTGACCGGAGAGACGGTGAACCACATGCCGTTTTCACGCTGATTCGCTTTTATCCACGCGATACCGCGTTGCAGCCGCACGTCGTCCGCCGGCAATCCGAGTTCCCGCGCGATGACGATCACGAGCCCCGTTCCGTAACCGTCACTGGTCTTGGTCTGCAGCGGTCGATCATCAGGTCGTTCAAGGCCCTTCCAGTCGGTAAGAAGTCCCGCCGTGGACCAACCGCCGTCATCCAGTTGCAAAGCCAAAAGTTCCGCGAGCGTTTCGTTGCAATCCGCTTCGCTGACGATTCCGTCGACTCGATTCGAGCACCATGCGAGCATTGCACGATGATGCAGTGATTTTGGCGGATTGTCGACAAAATACTGGCGAAGCTTTTCCAGTCCCGCGCGAGCTTGCGGAGTGTCCGCGTAGCCATCCGGGGCAATGCCGACGGTCAGCGCAGCGAGGGTGACACCATAGTGATCGTCAATCTCCAGCGGCGCATAATCACAGTCGGGCCAATTCCATCCACCATCGGTTCGTTGCGTCGTCCACATAATGTCGAGCGTTTCTCGCGCGACATCGCTCAGTTTTCCCGTGGTTTGCAAGTCATTCAAGGTTAGCCCTGTGGCGACAACGATTGTCCAGAAACCTTGGCCTTGCGAAGGCATCCGCTTCTGCCATCGCACCCGGGGATAGTCTTCGTAAAAACTGCGAACTTCGCCCGAGTCCGGCAAAATCGACTTCAGTGCGGGGCGTGCCGCCAGGTAGAACAGGTTGGTGTGGCAGGTAGCACACTTTTTTGTCTTTTGCCAATTCAGTGCGGAACGATCCAAGTATTGCGCCGCTCGGCTCGCCGAATACTCTTTCGAGATCGGTTCGCTTGCCGAGATCACTGGCAAGCCTTCTTCAACGTCAACCAGCGTGATTGGTTGTTGTGCAATGACGGATGTGCAAATCAGCAGAGAGCTAAAAATTAGCGATGTAGCGACTCGCTTCGATAGGATCGGTCTCATCGAGGCAGGTTCCTTTGTGAGGGTGGGGTTCGTCCAGTGTAACGCTTTCTCACCCGGCGAATGGATCGCTTACTCGTCAAGCAGTTCGGCGATCTTCTCGGTAGGACGACCGACGGCCGCTTTTTTACCATGCACGATGATTGGACGTTCGATCAGTTTTGGGTATTCCGCCAAGGTGGCGAGCCACTCCTTGTCGGACAACGTTTTGTCGGCGAGCTGTAGTTCGCCAAATAGCTTTTCTTTCTTGCGAACCAAGTCTTCAGGTTTGATCCCGAGCATCTTGACGATTTGCCCGAGCTCTTTCTCGCTGGGGGGATTTTCCAAGTATTTTACGACGTCAAATTCGAGCCCACGCGATTCAAGCAACTCGACCGCTTGACGAGATTTGGTGCACCGAGGGTTGTGATAGATCGTGGTCATGGCTAGGGCAGATAGATTGAGATTCGAAAACGCTTCGTCTGTTGAAATGCGGCTAAGGACTGCCGGAAGAATAACTGGCGGCGTC
>CAXBHV010001864.1:0-1555 GCA_963974855.1 uncultured Rhodopirellula sp.
CCTGATAACGCTGACTTCGAAGCTTCGGGAAACGCACGTTTGTCGTCGTATGCCGCATAGCGGGCCGCCGCATGCAGTGCGCCGCTCATCGATTGAGCAATCGGATGGGGAAGTCCGCCGACATTGGTGGACTCGGCCAACTCGTTGACAAAATTGTCCTGTTCCGACAACGGCCCCAATATGATTCGTCGACGGTACGACGCGATCGCCAAACCACGCATGATCTCGATGATATCCATCGCTCGCAGATTGGGCTCTTCGATCGTTCCGCCTTGGATCAATGTTTGCTCGGTGACTTGTTGTCCCGATTGGAACATCACCCGATCGGAAGTTGGAATCCGTTTGACTGCCAGAGCGGCCGGCCAAACTCCGGTCGGCGGCGACATTTGAACCCCTTCGCGGACCGCAGACCGCCAATCGACTTTATTCAGCCAGCCGCGATAGCGAATCGCAACCTGCATCGCTGCATCAATGTTCTCGCGAGCTTGGGGAACGCTGCCGATTTGCCAATAACATTCCGCCAACATCGCATACACCGGAATCGAATCGATCCAACGGCCGTTGATGTCGCGGCGGGTGCGGCGAAGTGCGGCCTCGAAAGCGTCCACCGCATTTTCGAGATCGCCACTACGATACATCTCCAGTGCAATGTAATACTCCTGAGACGGATAACGGGCTCCCGGTTCAACACCTCCTAAAGTGCCAAAACCTCCTAGCCCACTTCCTTGCGCGAGCGAAACCTGGGGCGTCAGACAAAGCACGCTGACGACGACGACGATGCAAGCGAGAACCTGTTTCCACATCGGCTTTGGAAAGTTATGAGGTTTTTGGAAGTCATGGAATACCAAGACTGAGTTGGTTTGAAAATCGCTTATGAACATTGATTAGACGTCAAAGAGGGGTCGGGCTTTCGACACAGGCGATCGAGGACGCTCAATCGCGATTTCGGATCCATCGGCAGGGCGCTCCATCGGCAGGGCGCATTGAGAACGAATCACTCGATTGGTTGTTATCCTATGAGTTGACTGGCACGGCGTCGAACGAATTTCCGGTGGGGGGTGAATTCTCGTTAAACTTAGCAAGGAGGGCGACGGTGAATACTTTCCTTTGTCTTAGCCGCCTCCGATTGGCTGAAAATGGTTTACAACTGCACTTTTGGATCGAGATTTTATGACCGACCACGCGCCCCAGACGGAACACGCGACCAGTGTGAATCCTTACGCCCCGGTCGACGTGGTGGAGCAGGATGCGGATGAAGTCCATTATGCTTCCAATGGCGACTTGCTAGCGGAACTCCGCCAACCGCTTCCGGTTTGGCGAATCGCGATTCGCTGGACCTTTGTCTGCGTTTTGAGTGCGATTCCAAGCTTTTTGCTGGGGATGACCGTTACCAATAACCAGCAAATTGCCGCAATGGTGACAGGGATCGCCATTTTTTGCGTCTTGTACACCTGGTTGGATTGGCGGACGGCCAGCTCTGCGTGGCGACACAGAAAGTCAGTAAAATGGACCCTCGGTATTACGTATGGAACGCGAGTCTTGATCTCGGTTGCGG
>CAXBHV010001865.1:0-1553 GCA_963974855.1 uncultured Rhodopirellula sp.
GGATCGAAAGTCTTGACGACTTCCGCTACGTTAAAAATACACAAACCTTATAGGGGAAAATGCTTCACAGCGTTGCGTTTTGGCGCTAGCCTGGACCGCTAAAACGTTGGGCTTGTTGTGATTTTTGGTTGCGTTGGCTTTCTACCACC
Organism: uncultured Rhodopirellula sp.; assembly: GCA_963974855.1. Classification (GTDB taxonomy): domain Bacteria; phylum Planctomycetota; class Planctomycetia; order Pirellulales; family Pirellulaceae; genus Novipirellula. The sequence continues at coordinate 150 of CAXBHV010001865.1, forward strand.
TATCCTCCGACTTCGTCGGTGGATAGGTAACTGCACTATCGGCCGCAAGAAAATCTCACCCCAAATACCCGATGACAACAGCAAAGTTTTAGCAGTCCAATGCCATCGACTTTGGTAGCGCTCGCGGCGTGAGCCGTCCGGTTGCAGCGAGTAAAACGTTCGATTTCGACCGGGCGGCTTGCGACGCACCGCTAAATACGCTGGACGGACTTACGAGTATTGTCGTCAGATCGTTGAGTACATGGCGTCCGTATCCAGCATCGTCGCATCGGCGATGGTGATGGCGTAAACTGCCATGGAAGCTGTCGCGATCACTTCGAGAATTTGCTCGTTGTCCAGGCCTTGCTGACGCAGACGGGCAAAGTCATCGTCATCCAATTGATGAGGTCCAGCGGCACACTTGACCGCAAATAGGAGGATGTCGCGAATGCGATCTGGCAGTTTTTCGCTGAGTCCTTCCATCACTGCCTGAATCGTGCTGTCCTCGACACCAAGGATTCGGCAACAGGCGGTGTGTGCATCGCGGCAATAATTGCACTCGCGATCCACTGCAATCGCCACGAAGATCAGTTCCTTCGTCGACCTGGGAAGTCTGCCCTGAAGAAGTATATTCTTAACGAGTCCCCATGTCCCAGCCAACATTCCTGGCGCAGTGCCCTGAACACGGATAAAATTTGGCACCTCGGGAAATCCCATGCCGACCTGAAATTCGCGGTAGACCTGTCCGACCTCTTTGGGTGCGTCAGCCTCTTGCTTCAGTGGGAAGCGTTGCATAATGAATCACCCTATCTCGTAAGCAGCCAAGGTCGGTGTGGAAAATATGAGCTAAAAATAGCTGACTGGCACTGCCGAATCGCCAAAGTCGCCATGCGTTACTGACTCGAATTTTACCTTCGACACGCGCGGTCCGATAGTTATTAACTATGCGATAAAGGGAGTGGGATCGTGCGAGGAACCTGGATATCATGTCCTCAGACATTCCCCGAAGCGTATTGAACGTCATTCTTGACGCCTGTACTGCATTTCGCAAACTCCTTGAATTCCTCGCTGACTTCGCCATGGCACCCACCACCCGTCACGAACAAATCCGCTCGCTTTTCAACCAGGCGGTGGACATGGTCGATACCGAGCGTCGTTGGTTTCTTGGCTCGATCGAAGACCGCGACCTCGCGGCGGACATCGAACGATTGCTCGAATCGTCTGCCTGCTGCGGAAGCTTCCGTGATAAGAACAAGGATTCCGGCAGCAGTTCGTGTTGAACATCCTTCGCCTGGACGTGACTATGCGGCTATCAAGTTGAGATATTGTCGTTTTTCCCGGCAAATCATAACCCGAAGCGTCAGCGAGGGACCGAGTCAAGATCGAGATTCCGTCGCTTACGCTTCGGATTGTGATAAAGCGGGC
>CAXBHV010001866.1:0-1552 GCA_963974855.1 uncultured Rhodopirellula sp.
AGAAATCCGAAATCCACCCTTGACCAGAACTCCTTCATAGCAGCGAAAGGCGACTTTGAATAAGTCGCCAGTCCGCAAGACGCCCGGTGTTTCCCGAACGTTTTACTTGCTGCGACCGAGCGAACTCCAAAACAGCTGGCCTTCGTCTCGTGTCACGCTTTTTCGCGATCGACCACAGCGATACAGGCTGGCAACAGCGTTAGATTGACCAGTGTTCCTAGTAACAACGTGGCCGCAACGAGGGTGCCAAATGTGGCGGTCGGAATGAATTCGCTGGTCGACAAGATGCTGAAACCGAAAACCAATGCACACGTTGCTAACAAAATCGGCACTCCGACGCTTCCGGCAGCGTGAGTGACTGCCACGGTGATCGGATGTCCATGTTTGCGATAACGCCGATAAATTGCCAACAAGTGGACCGAACCGTCGATCGTCAATCCAATCGAGACTGCGGCGATCATCGCTGCTCCCATGTTGATCTTGCCACCAACCCATCCCACCGTCGCTAACACCACAAACGCAGGTAGTAAGTTTGGCAGCAGGGCCGCAGTCGCCAGCCGAATCGATCGCGTGGCGATCCACAACAGCAGCCACACCAACACTCCGGCAAACCCCAGACATCGCCATTGGTCACCCACTAACTGTGACACCAATCGTGACATCATCACGTAGTACCCGGTGACAATTGGGCGTGAATCAGGGGGCGGTTCGAACGCATTTACCCAGGCATCGGCTTGCGTATGTTTATCCACGATCCGCTTGACCTCGGCAATCAACTGCGTTTTTAATTCTGCGGGCAATTGCTCTTCGCTACGAATCATGATCCTCAAACGACGTGGTTGTGTGTCGGCGGGATTGAGTAACGCATCGACAAACTCAGGCATCGTGGCTCGCATTCCCGTCATCCGTAGCGACGGAGGAGCGAACTTTAATATCGGTGTCTTACCGACGACATATTCCGCGTCAGCCATGCTCAAGACCTTCGTCAATTTGGCGTCATCGACCTCAATGTCACGTAGGTCCTTCTCCATCAGCAGGACTTGTCTCAAGTAGTCTCGCGTCAATGGACTTGGCGCGGGCAACAGAATGTCCCACACCCCCGCGCCCCCAAACTGCTGTTCCACTTGGTCATACGCCAGCACGATCTCGCTGTCGCTACGAAAATTGTTCAGGAAGCTGGTTTCTGGTTTCGCTTGCCATGTCCCAAGCACTGAAACACCCAATAAAACAAGAGCAACGGCGATTGCGAATTTCCGATGTGATACAAACGTGGCCGCAACCAAAGTGCAGCGACGGCTGATCGCACGGGTTGCCCTTCGCTGGACGCGGTGCAACGATTTACCAAAACTCAATTCAGGCAACATCATCGTCACCCCCGCAAACAAAATGATCGCAACAAACACTGCGATCGAGGCGATAGCGATCATCGCACCAAATTGACGTACTGGCAGAATCCGTGACGATCCAAGTGCCGCGAATCCCGCAGCATCCGTCAAACAAGTCCACAGGATCGGAACGATCAACAGCGAAAACGATCGCCATGTGGCGTCGT
>CAXBHV010001867.1:0-1544 GCA_963974855.1 uncultured Rhodopirellula sp.
ATGCAGAATTACTGGCTGGGCTTAACGTAGCCTAGGCTTCCAGCCTGGGTTCGATGGGGTCCCCAGGCTAGAAGCCTAGGCTACGTTTTGGAACGTCGTCGCTTTAAGGATTTAGACATCCATCGCGGAGTCAAAGGCAACGAAACTTGGTCGATCCACTGCCGCAGCGGTCATTGTGCGTCCATTTTTCGATGGAGAGAAAGGTACTCGGATGAGCGATTTTATAGTAGATGAAAGTCGGTCGGCCTCGTCGCAGCCGATTCCGAGGGATTCACGCGACCCAATACAATCTGACCCGAGACAATCCGACAAGGAACAGTGCAACGCGGAACAGTGCGACGCAGAACAGTCCGATCAGGGGCAATCGGGCGAGGACGAAGTTCACGATCTGCAGGGCGTACTGGACCGGGTCGAATCGGCAGCGGATGACGAATCCAAAGTCTCGATCGGCGATGTGATGGACCGTCTGGGGAGGCACTCGTTTGCACCGATGTTATTGTTGCCGGGATTGATCATGGTCGCACCCGTGGTCGGTGACATCCCTGGCGTCCCCGTGATGATGGGCTTGATCGTGATCCTGGGCAGCATCCAAGTCGTGATGAAACGCGACCATTTTTGGATTCCCAGCTGGCTCGAGAATCGCAAGGTGAATAGTAGTAAAGTTTCCAAGACGATCGGTTGGTTGCGGAAGCCTGCTCAATTTTTGGATCGTTGGTCCAAAGAACGCTACACATCTCTCGTTGACCATGCAGGCATCTACGTGATTGCAGCCGTCTGTATCGTAATTGCCACGGCGACACCGATCATGGAAGTGGTACCGATGAGTGCTAACGTGGCGGGAGCCGCGATCACCTCATTTGGTCTGGCGATCCTCGCACGTGATGGTTTGATCGCGATGCTGGCAATCGCCTTCTCGCTATTGACCGCAGGGCTGTTGGTTTATCAATGGATCTAGTTTCCAAAATGGTACAATAAGGTCGCCCGACGTCTCCGACGTCATCATACTGAGTACCGACGTCGGAGACGTCGGAGACGTCGGGCGACTTTGGGCATGGAAAATGCATCGGTTGAACGGCCATGAATGACATTGGCTTCAAAATGATCTTCGATGGGTGGGCGCCCGTGGTGCGCACCCTTGTCCTCGGAACGCTGTCGTATCTCGCTCTTGTTTTTTTGCTGCGAGTCAGTGGCAAACGCACGCATTTGGCTCGACCCTGGCTTCGATTCTGACATCGAGACAAGTCTCGCTCACCCAAGGAGTGCTCGCACTGGGACTGCTTGTGCTGCTGCAGTTAGTCAATACGTTTTTGGCGGTTCGCTATTCTTGGTATCAAACATGGATCAAAGCCCAACCCACATTAATCTTTTTTCAAGGGCAGTTCCTGGCCGATGCGATGCGAAAGCAACGAGTGTCACAAGAGGAAGTGCTCGCAGCGATGCGTCAACACGGTGTCGCGGAACCCAACGAAGTTGACGCAGTCGTGATAGAGACCGAAGGCTCCTTGTCGGTGCTGGCAAAGAACGCATCAACGCTCGACGCATTG
>CAXBHV010001868.1:0-1543 GCA_963974855.1 uncultured Rhodopirellula sp.
GGTCTCCGTCCGCCCCAAATTGGTGCCCTACATGCCATCGGCTCTCATTGGAGCCTGCACCATCATGCTGCCACCATTGTCATGCCAACTGGAACCGGCAAGACTGAAACGATGCTCGCTGCATTAGCGGCATTCGTAGACGGAACCATGCTGGTGGTCGTTCCCAATGGTCCGCTCAAAGCCCAAACGATTCGGAAATTCACGACCTTCGGGTTGCTGCGTGAACTGGGGGTTTTGCCTGCGGATGCCCCCAATCCCATCGTTGGCGTCATCAACAAACGACCTCGTACGGTTGCCGATCTGGAGCCCTACAAAGGTTGCCATGTCATCGTGACAACCATGTCTGCGGTGGCTCAAGGCACAGCGACTGCCGTGATCGATGCGCTTGCTACGATCACCGACACACTCGTCGTCGACGAAGCTCATCACATTGCGGCTGGCTCATGGTCCGCATTTCGCGAGTCATTTCGCGACAAGAAGATTCTGCAGTTCACAGCAACTCCATTTAGACGTGACGGTGAACTGGTAGACGGGGAAGTCATCTACTCCTATCCCTTGCGACGGGCACAAACCGATGGTTACTTCAAGCCAATCACATTCAATGCCGTCCACGAGATCGATCCTGAAGAGGCGGATGAAGCCGTTGCGAAGCAGGCGATCTCGCAACTCAAGGATGACCTGACTGCAGGCTGGAACCACTTGTTGATGGCGCGGTGCAAGGAAATCGAACGCGCGATCGAGATTCACAATCTCTACTGCAAGCTTGCACCCGAATACAATCCGGTTCTGGTTCACTCCAAGGAACATGAATCCAATACCAACCTCGCGAGATTGCGGTCCGGCGAAAGTCGTATCGTAGTTTGCGTCGACATGTTAGGCGAGGGATTCGACCTGCCCGAACTGAAAATTGCAGCCGTTCACGACACCCACAAGAGCCTTGCCGTCTTGCTTCAATTCACCGGACGATTCACACGCTCCAATGGTGGATACATTGGTGATGCAACTGTCGTCGCGAATGTTGCGGATAATCGAGTCTCTGACGCATTGGAGCGGCTCTATATCGAAGACGCCGATTGGAACCAACTGCTCAGCGAGTTCAGCTCTCAGGCGGTCAAGGAACATTCGCTATTAATCGACTTTTTGAGCAAGTCGGTGCGATTGGACGATCGTGACAACGATAGCATTCAAATATCTCACCAGCTGTTGCGACCAAAGTTCAGTGCTGTTGTCTACAAATGCGCTTCCTTTAGGCCTATGAAATTTCACGAAGCGTTAATTAAGGACACGGCGGTTCACTCCGTTTGGCTTAACAACGACACAAACACACTCTACTTCGTCACCCGGCGCGAGCCACCGGTCGGTTGGACACGGTCCAAAGAAATCTTCGATCGACAGTGGGACTTGTTTGTCATTCACTACGACCCTAGCCGCAAACTGCTATTCGTCAATTCGACTGACAAGAGTTCAGTTCACGTCACCATTGCCGAAGCCATTGGCGGCGATTCTACACAGTTGATCAAAGGAGACGCCGTATTTAGGACGC
>CAXBHV010001869.1:0-1540 GCA_963974855.1 uncultured Rhodopirellula sp.
TGTCGAGGCGAGCGCACTGACGACGGCAAAACCGCAGCCCCATTCCAGGAACCGCTTGCCAATCATCATCTGGGATTCAAGCGTCCAGCCGAGCGATTGATATACCAATTCGTAATCGGCGGCCACAAATTGCTCGATTTGTGGTTGGTCCCAGCGATCTTGGAACGCTTCGATCCTTTGCCGTGCATCGGAAATCCACAATTGAATTTCTGCGGGCAGGGTTCGCCGATCAACCGACGAGGGAATGGCGATTCGTTCTAGCAAGGACGTTCTTTCGATATTTTCTTGGAGGTAGCAAAACTCGCCAAGAGTTTCGGGTCAGGTTGTGCTGGAATCGGTCTGCGTTTGATCCGGCTGCACATCGAGCTCAGGGTTCGTAGAGCCTGTCCATCCAAGCGTTTCAATGTCGGCTTGGGAAGCCCAGCGACTTTGTTCGCCCCACAATGGATCGAGACAGACGGGGCAGCGAGCATCGCAAGCGTTGGGATATTGGTGCCGGGACGCCAAGTCGGGCTCGAGCCAAATTGCCTCGCATTCGTCACAAACCACCAACCCATGAGGCAGCGGGATGTTTTTACTGTTTGGTTGGAGCACGGACGTTGACGGATCTTCCGCTTTCCCGGTCAAACCACAGATGCGAACTCCACACAATCCACCGCCACAAATCGGACAGTAGTCAACTGAATGTCTTGGACTCACGATAGTCTGGTCTCCGAAAAACGAACGGATAAAGGGGAAGAGGAATGGCCGACGGGTGCGATTTTTCACGACTCACTACATCGGATAGGCCGTGATTACCCGCGTGTCTTCCAACACGATTCGGACGCGACGTGCCATCGGATTGTGTTTGCGTCCGCCGTCACGCCCCCCGACAAATCCAACGCGGCCACCGAGGTCGACGGTATAGATCGTCCGGCCCTCATCGACACTCTTGGTCGTTCGCGTCCCTTGCTTTGCCTTCAAGTAGGCGCGATCGATCGTTTCCAGAGCTCCTTCCATGTCACCGTCAAAGACGCCGTGGCTGCCCGGTCGTGAGGGGTCGTCCTTGGTGTGCCGACGCAAGTGTTCAAGACGATGTCCTTCGGCGCTGCCGGGCGTGTACTGCAAACCGGCCGGCGAAATGTAGCGATCCTTAGAAACTTCGCGTAGCAATCCGTACAGCAACTCGGTGTCGGCGGTTTGCTCTGAGTCTGCCTGGGGCGATACTCCCGACGTGCTTTCTTTCGGATGGACACGATCGGCCTCGGAAACGACCGCGACTTCGCCCGAATCGTTCGATCGAAGCTGTGGCAGATTCCAACCGAAACGCGCGTTCAACGCCGGTTGGGCAAGGGAGTACACCCCCACAAGGACGATGATTCCGATCGCGCCGAGCGACGATTTCCCTACTCTCTGGGGATTTTTCCCAGAAGGGCCGGATTTATCCATCTCTTATTCCTGTCGGAGTAACCTAGATTAGTAGACTCAGAGCGAATTCGAGTCATGATGGCCAGCCTTGCAAACCCCCAAAATCGTGAGAAGATGGGACGCTGGCGTGGCA
>CAXBHV010001870.1:0-1540 GCA_963974855.1 uncultured Rhodopirellula sp.
TTTAATTTGCAAGTTTTGGGGACGTCCCATCAGGACGATTTCAGGAGATTCTTGTAGCGAGACGATAACGGCGGCGGGCCCATCGGGGGCGACTTCGTACATCCGGAATGCATCGCCGACGACACGTCCGCTAAGGTGTTGACGGCCATCGGCGCGACGACGAATGCTACAGAACGCACCGTAGCGAGTCTCGAGACTTTGTTCGTTCATCAATCGAGTCAAGCCTTCAACAGATTGGCGTTGATCGAGACCTTGCAACGCAAGTAATGCTGGGTGGCGAAACGCACTGGTTTGCACCGCAGCGGTAACAAGCGGGTCAATCGCTTCGACGCGGTCGAGATACGCGAGGGCCTCTGCGGCATAAAAGCGAAGCTCAGGATTGCTAGACTCAAGTCCTTGCAACAATGTTGGGATCGCACTATCACCCAAACCTTCCAATTGAAGTGCCGCGTCGGACGCTGTGGAGGGTTCCGCCAATCGCTTGCCAAGATCCGTCAATCGAGTCTGGGTCGCGGAGGATTCGGGAGCCACGCCCATGGCACGAACCACCGCCATCATGCGGCCGATATTGTCACGGTAGCGAGGATGGACTTCGATTTCGATGTAATCGTCTTCCATGGCCTTGGCGATACCTCGCCGTGTTGTGCCATCAAAGAAGTAAAAGCGTCGATTGATGGCTGCGGCGATCGCCGACGCCATCTTTACGTGTTGGTATTGGGGACGCAGGATCAAGCCAATTTTGCGACTGATCTGAATACGACCTCCGCCAAGGATTCTGCCTTCTAATCGATAAGCGGCATCGGATGCGGTATCATGGTCGGCTCTTGTTAATACGGGCCCTGTACCGACGATCATCACGTCGCTCTGACGCACGCTGCTCTGCAGAACTTGTTGATGCCGAAGACGTGATTCAAGCATCCAACCCCCATGTAAATCGGTGGTCTCGGTTCGCGGTGGCGAGGTAATCTTGAGGTCGACTGGATCGCCACGACGAGCTCCCGGCGGTACGAACGCTCGCACTCGCACGAGCGCGGTCTCGTCAAGTTCTAGGAAATGGTTGGGGTCTTGCACTTCGTGGCGACGCATTTCGTCGAGCAATTGGTCGCGAAATACCGAGGGCACGGCGGGAGCACCGGTTCCAGGCAACCCATTGATCGCGGCGACGCCGTCAACTGCGATCGTGTTCATGCCTTGGACAATCGAAGCATCACGGATCAAATCCGGTGGCTTAGGAACTTTCATCAGTTCGCGAAGATGAGCTTCCTTGTCGGATTCTTCGGACCCGTTTCGCCAAAACGACGTGCATCCGCCCGCCGCGATGAAAATAACGCACACTGCCATCAAAACGTTGACGCGAACACGTCCGTTGACGGAATCGGTAGTGACTTTTGGCTTCCTGCCTCGCATCAGCTAACTCGGTGGCAATCGAGAAATGAACTAGATTTGTTGGGTGATAGCGTACGATGCCACTTGGAATCAATAGAAATGTGTTAGGACCGAAGTTTCGGGTTGTCGTGGTGCCGCGTCGCATCCCGTTTCG
>CAXBHV010001871.1:0-1540 GCA_963974855.1 uncultured Rhodopirellula sp.
TAAATCCAGGCGTCTGGACGGTACCATGGGGCGTCGAAAAAACACCACGGCGGGCACCGGTTTCAGAATCGCGATGCAAAAGTTCGTAAGAGAAATGGCTCATCAAGGCTCACGCGTGACTGGAATCAATTCAAAAGGTGACGGGTTCGGAAACAGGCGACAAAACGCCCACACATCCGTTGCGATAGCGGGGAAGATGTCCGCTTTCGAGGACCGATCGGGAGAGCGGGATCGACCAAGACACCTGCTCAGATCTCTGTTTTGACAAACCCACCACGATGTGGAAAGGTGAGCCAACCGAGATTTTCGCATTCCCCCGCGTTGGTCTCGCCCCCCTCGCGTTTCGCAATCCACTAGAATGGTCATCCTAACCCACCGGCGATCCCCCACCGACGATCCGATCGCCAGTCCTACCTTTCCACCCCCCGCCCTTACCTACCTCGCGAGTTCCCATGATCCGATTCTGTTTAGCGACCGCGCTCGCCACCGCACTGACTTTCCTATCGAACTCAGTCGCCACGGCCGAACTGCAAGTCGGAGCGGCCATTGTCGATGTCTCGCCGACTCAGTTTCCCGTCCTGGTCAACGGCGGAATGACATCGAAAACCGCCGAGCAAATTAAAACGCCGGTCAGCTCACGAGCGATCGTGATCAGCGACGGCAGCGAATCGATCGCTCTGGTCGTGGTGGATAGCTGCATGGTGCCCAAGATGCTGTTGGATGACGCCAAAAGTCGAGCCGCCAAACGCACCCAATTGAAGCCGGATCACATCATGATTTCGGCCACGCACACCCACACCGCGCCGTCGGCGTTCGGAGCATTGGGTACCGATGCCGATCTGACCTACATTCCGCTGCTGCGAGAGCGGATCGTCGAATCGATCGTCAACGCGGAAGCCAACATGCAGCCCGCGCGAGTCGGTTGGGGATCCGCAGAGGCGGCGGAATTCACCGCGCTGCGACGTTGGATTCGGCGTCCCGACCGGATCGACAACGATCCCTTTGGCAACCCGACCGTGCGAGCCAACATGCACGCCGCTCGCAACCCCGACGATGTGACGGGCGAATCGGGCCCCGAAGATCCTGAGTTGTCGATGATCGCATTTGAATCCAACGCCGGAGTTCCTATCGCCGTGCTGTCGAATTTCTCGATGCATTACTTTGGCGATTCTCCGATCAGCGCCGACTACTACGGGCTGTACTGTAATGGCATGCAAAACTACATCCAACAAAAATACCCCGACGCTAAAAATGTTGTCGCTACGATGTCACACGGATGCAGCGGCGATATTTGGCGACGCGACTATGCCGCCGCAGAGCCGAGTCAATACGACACCATCCAAGCCTATACTGATGCACTGCTGAACATTGCTACTGAAACGCTTGAGACAATCGAGTTCGACGACGCGGATACAATCGATATGGCAGAATCACGATTCCGCTTGAACTACCGCATCCCCGATCAGCAACGGTTGCAGTGGGCTCAACAAATCGTCGAATCTCTCGAGGGAGAGTTGCCCAAGACCACCACGGAGGTCTA
>CAXBHV010001872.1:0-1535 GCA_963974855.1 uncultured Rhodopirellula sp.
GCTACATTTGCCAAAGCACTACTTATCGACAACGCTGATTTCGTCGAAGAGATTACAGAGACGCTGGTTGACTTCCGTCCGCCACTCGACCATACGGCCATTGAATTTATTCGTGCAGCCTATCAGCTTTGGACCAGTCGCAAATTAGTGTGCAAGGAGCACGGCGAAATTGAAAGTGGTGGTTCTTGTCCCGAGTGCATTTTTGTACCGAAGAGTCCAAGAGCAGGACTTCTTCGACAATTAGATCGCCTGGGCGAAGTGTCAGCCAATGAATGGTTTCGTTTAACTAGTGATTCATTCCATGCGGTCGCAGACTTGGCAAGACAGAAATTGATTGAGCTAGCTGCAAGCGATGACGCAATACTCTGTCGAATCATTGAAGAAGTTTCATCGGGCAGCCTTGATCCTCGAATCCTCGACCAAACTCTGAAGCTTCCGATTCAGGCAGGCAGTATCGTTGCTCAACGGAGCGAGGCACTTCTTCGCTCGGATGATTTGGGGGTCCGATTGGCTACGATCTCGCAGCTCACCGGCGAATGGATCGAACCAGAGCAAGCAATCAAGTACCTACGCAAGGCTTTGAAAGATGAGATACCATGCATTCGCACACTGGCGGCACGAACGCTTCGCCTATTCCATTGAACACGATCTTTTTGTCGTATTGAACATGGCCAGATTCGCTGTTCAAGCAATTTAGTACTCGCCGGAACGAAATGAAGTAGGGGGACACGTTGTCCAAATCGAAACAAGCACCTGTCGAACCGGGTGGCCCAGCAAATATCAACGGAATTCTATTGCAGGTTCTCTGGACTCTGCTCCAGGCTGTTGAAATCCGTTTTCTTACTACATCAATAGATGAGAGCGGATCACTTTCTGAGGCAACGCTTGAAGTGGAGCCTCACACCGGAGGTGACTTGGTTGTGCGTCGCGATGGAACGCGGTACGTAGAGCAATTGAAGGCGCGATCCTCTGGCAACGCTTGGTCGCTGCAAGACGTAGTGACGAAGGTGTTCCCTGATCTCTACCTCGCGGTCGACTTGGAGCAACCAAACACCCTCTATCGGTTCGTCACCGAAAGCCATGCTGGCCGCTGGAGCGATGCCGCTCGGTTTTTCGCATCGCTGGCTCAACGTGAATGTCCTGAGCACAAGATATTAGAAGCGTTGGACGACGTTGCTGAGGTACGAATCGGACGAAACGCCCCCACCAACCCAAACACTGGGGGACAGGCAAAAGAGGAACCGTTTTGGGAGTTGGAACGATACTCAGAGAGAACGCTATTCAAGAAGATTGCAGCGGAAGTTACGAACCGCAAGTCGACACGCGACGAGTCAAAAGAAGAAACATTTCGGAAGCTTTGGCACTTCCTCGCCCGCTTTCAATTCGATGGCAATACGAATCAAGAATCACTCCTGGCGAAAATTGACCGATCTCTCTTGTCGGTAATTGACTCCGTGGACGAGCTGGTGAGAACTCGTGACGGTCTGCTGATGAACCTGCTGCGTGTGTCAAAATCCGGACGAGAAAATCGGATA
>CAXBHV010001873.1:0-1535 GCA_963974855.1 uncultured Rhodopirellula sp.
CCCAATCCGGTGAGTCGTCTTGGAGCAATAAAGGTGGAAATGCTATTGAAGTCTCCAACAACGACCGTCGGGCGTTTGCAATCTATCGTATCGACGATTGCATCGATCTCGGTTGCGTGTTTGTTTTCGGTGATTGAAAGTGCAGCCATCGCATCACGAATTCCGCCGCCGCGTTTTACCTGGAACGGCGTCAAATGGACGTTAACAATGCGCACAGACGTCTCGGAGAGCTCCAAATTGGCAGTGTAGAAACCAAATAGGCCTGCGTTGGGTGGGACGAAAGTCAATTTGGTCAGTTCGACCTTCGAAGCAAATGCGAACCGTTCCCCAGTGTACCGTCCCTCATGTCCAGCCGCGTAGAAATAGGGGTGGGTCTTGGCTAGACGCTCGCGAAGAAACCGTTCGGATTGAACGGTTGATTCTTGGAAGCATATTAGATCAGGATCGGCAGTGGCGATGGCGTCGAGCACGTTGTCGCCGCGACGGTTACCCCAATTCAAGTTATACGTCGCAATACGAATCGAATCGGCACTCGCGTATGACGCAAGCGAAAATGCGACGATCAACAACGATGTAAGCGGCTTCATTCTACGTCGACGAACAAATAGTAGCTCATGCGAAAATTGCGAAAGCGAAGATAACACGCTTATGTAGCACAGCGTCTGAATTCAGTTTCGGACGCACATCGCGGCTCTTCGATCGACATCGGGTGCAACCACTCTAAGGTGATTCCGAGGACGCTGGATCGGGCTCGACCGACCACTGCGGAACTGGTATTAACGGCGACCGAACAACAAGCAGCAGCACACCCGCGAGTATGACAAGGATCGGCATTTCGTGGTCGATGTTTAGTTGCCCCGATTGCCGCAGAACCGAAAGCAGGCTTGCGATCAAAAAGAAGGGACCGATAGACACAGTCAGCTTGTCGAATCCATGAAGTGCGAACGGCAGAAAGCCAGCGACCGCGAGGCCAAGCGTCCAGATCCAATTGATGCTTGGCGCAATGCCAAGCGTCGTAAGCAACCAGCCGACACCCACCACAATCAAGAGCAGTGGCATCAGAAGCGTGCGACTGCCAGTCGCGGCACGAGTGGGGGCGGTCATGGAGTCTGTTTTCGATCTGTTGACAAGATGCCGAAAAGTCTGCAACTCAATCGGATAACTTCAAATTGGGCTGTGGACAAGAGTGAGTCCAAGTTGTTTTGGATTGCTCTTTCGACACGCATCCATTTCGGAGCAGCCGAGTGGTGCCTATTCTCACCCGCTGCAGAACTAGCGTCAAGTCGATTCTCACGCGGCCGTACAACGCCGAGGGCGATGGCGAAGCATTACACCGGGGGACGAATAAAAGAAATGTAGGCGAGCGTCGCTTAGGCCAGACCGCTAAAACATTGGTATTGACGTGATTTTTGGTTGCGCTGGCTTTCTGTCACCTCTCCCCCGACTTCGTGGTCGTGCAGGTTTTTATTTCGTTGTGAATGAGTCCTTTGACGTGCTTCACCTCCCCGAAACTTGTTTTGGGGAGGTCAGAACGA
>CAXBHV010001874.1:0-1535 GCA_963974855.1 uncultured Rhodopirellula sp.
GAAATGAAGAGCATGAATATGTCCGATGCGATGATGAAAACGATTTGGGATCGCCGCGAAGTCCAGGGGATGCGGGCGATGTGGCCGATGTCGATCATGGGGCTAATGACCGCCCTACGGGTGTTACCCGAGGATCTATATCACAAGGTAATGGAGACGGATGAGTCGGTCCCCAAAGGGAGTGTTTTCGAGGAAATTGTGCGTCGTTTCGGCGATCCCGCGAAGTACAACCCAGGTATGAAGGGGATGAAGATGTAGCCCGCGGTGTTGCGTCGCTCCGAGAAGTTGTCAGAGTGGTGGGACTGTCGATCGAGGCCGAGTTCGCTACAATCGCTGGGCTTAGCCGCAGGTTTTACTCCCAATTCCCTGATTTCGTCAGTGTTACCCGTCATGCTTTCCGAGGACGATAAAAAGAAATTGACAAATCGCCTTCGACGTGTCGTGGGACAGGTCGATGCCGTTGGACGCATGATCGAAAACGATCAGTACTGCGTCGATATCATGATGCAGTTGTCCGCTGCGACTGGGGCGTTGGGGAAAGTCGGTGAAATCGTCCTCGAAAACCATTTGAAAACCTGTGTCGCAGAAGTCCTCGAAGGTGGAGAATCCACCGACCGAGAAAAGAAGCTCGAAGAGTTAATCGGTCTGTTCCGAAAATACGCAAGTGTGATTGATTGAGCTTCGCGAAGGCTATTTCCGCAGCATGCCTTGAGGTCGCCACGGTGTTGCGCTGCACCGAGAGATCCAATGGCCGACTGCATCAACTGTTTCCGATCCTACGGATCGGCTTTGGCATGCGGCCTTGCAAATGCTCGAAGATGCAGAGCAGCATTTCATCGTCTGCCACGTCGCCAGCGTAATAGAACATGACGAAATGGCAATGAAGTTGGTGCGTTTTCTCGAGGAAATCAGGGCGAGACACTTCGCTTTCACGGAGACGACTTTACGCAGGCATACATTGGGATGTGCCGGGTATGGACAGACGATTTATCGGCACTCAAGAATTGCATGTCGCGATCCCGTTCGCTCGAAAGTTTTCTTGCCGCGTCAAGTTTGGATGAGTTCAAGTCATCTAACTGATGGGTTTTCGTCACCAAGCTAGGTGCAGCTCCCAACTCCACAAAGAAATCTATGGAGTCACCGAAGATTTGGCGGCAGCTTCCTCTACCGCGACAGCTTCTCATTGCCGTCAATCCGGTGCTGCTGGTCGCCGTCGCGTTGTTTATCATCGTTGACCACCGATTGCGAATCGTTCGACACCTTGATCAGACGCGGTTCGCGTAGTCTGAGGAAGCCAAGACGCTTTACGAAGCCGCCGTGGCGGTGGATGCCATTGAACCGGGGGCGCTCGCAGGTGTCGTTGCGGCTGCAGTAGTGAATTTGATGCTCTACTTGATGGTGACGAAACCAATGCGAAGACTGGTTGCGTCGTTGCAGAGCATCGGTGATGGGAATCTCGATTCCCGAACGCAAAACCTAAGCTGTCGCGAATTGCGGTATCTTGGCGATCAAATCAATGTCATGACTGAACGTCT
>CAXBHV010001875.1:0-1534 GCA_963974855.1 uncultured Rhodopirellula sp.
GGGTGGGACAAGCCCAGCACCCCCTGATAAAAACAACAAACAGAATTTTTACTATGCAAGTAAAGATTTGAACTCAACGAATCGAGCACCTTGAGCAACTTTAAAGTCAACCAAAGTATTACAAACCAAACGAATTTGATTTGCAGCAGCGAGAAAACGAACATTGGGTGTGGCAGCCCGTGCAATCGCCGGCACCTCCCACTGTTCAGGACGCATCCTGGCCCCGCGCGGAACTGGATCGCTTTATCCTGTCGAAGCTGGAAGAGAACAACCTCCATCCGGCCGAGGACGCCGATCGTGCCGCGATCTTGCGACGGCTGTACTTTGATCTGATTGGGTTGCCGCCGACACCTGAACAAACCGCCAAGTTCCTCAGTGACACTTCGCCAGAAGCACTCGAGCGGTGCGTCGACGAACTGCTTGAATCGCCTCAGTTTGGCGAGCGATGGGGCCGACACTGGTTGGACTTGGTGCGGTACGCCGAGTCTCGAGGACACGAATTCGATGATGACGCATTGAATGCGTTTCAGTATCGCGACTACATCATCCGGGCGTTCAACGCGGATGTGCCTTACGATCAACTTGTCCGCGAGCATATTGCTGGCGACCTGTTGCCGCAGCCACGGTTAAATCCTGAAACCGGGTACAACGAATCGGTACTGGGGACCGGATTTTGGTTTCTCGGCGAATGGGTGCATTCACCCGTTGATATCCGCAAAGACGAAGCGGACCGCTTTGACAACATGGTCGACGTGATGTCGAAAACGTTCTTGGGCATGACGGTTTCTTGTGCTCGTTGCCATGACCACAAATTTGATGCAATCTCAACTGCCGATTACTACTCGCTAACCGGATTTCTGCAGAGCAGCGATTATCGGCAAGTGCGGTTTGAATCGCTACAGCAGAATCGCCACGTCGCCGAGCAGCTTGCAACAGTCGACGCGTCCTATCGCCTGCGAGTCACAGATTTAATCCGCCAGCATGGTGGCAAGCTGCCTGAAGCGACTGCGATTCCATCGGCGATCTCAGACTTGCTTGTATTCGACTACCAGACGTTGCCACACGACCAGTTCATGCAGGACGGATTCATTTTTGGTGATCGTCCACGTCGTGCCGGTGATGCTTATTTGGATGCTAGTGAAGCTCAGCCCGCGATTCGCTTTGCATCGCATGGTTCGGCGATTAGCGATCCGCTTTGGAACGGGCTTCAGTCGCTTAGAGAATCCGGAATGCAGAGTCGCAGCAAATTGACGAGTCTGCCTCGCAGCGGCAGAACCCTGCGAACGCCGACGTTCGAATTAACGGGCGAAAGAGTCCTGTGTCGTGTTCGTGGCGAGGGTCATGTGGTGGTGTGCGTCGATTCGCATCGATTGATTGCCGGTCCACTGCACGGCGAAACGGTGCAAAAAATCCCCCAAAATGCATCGTCGCTGGAACTGAACTTGTCTCGCTATCTTGGCCATCGATTGCATCTAGAGTTTACGCCTGCAAGGGACAAGCAGCTCGAAGTGCAGTGGGTGATCCAGGGGACGAA
>CAXBHV010001876.1:0-1526 GCA_963974855.1 uncultured Rhodopirellula sp.
TGCATCATATCCGTGACGTTCATGTCACGATTCTGCATTTGCTCGGGCTCGATGACAACAAACTGACGTACTACCACGCCGGACGACACAAGCAACTCAGTCAGTTCGGCGGCCAAGTCATCCAAGAATTGGTGGGGTAATCCCGTTCGGACTAGGCCTGGAATTTACTAGGAATCCGAAAAGGGGTCTGACCCTCTCCGGCGAGGCAAAAAACTCAACA
Source organism: uncultured Rhodopirellula sp. (assembly GCA_963974855.1). Classification (GTDB taxonomy): domain Bacteria; phylum Planctomycetota; class Planctomycetia; order Pirellulales; family Pirellulaceae; genus Novipirellula. The sequence goes on from CAXBHV010001876.1 coordinate 221, forward strand.
AAAACGACACGCTTCCAGAGGGTCAGCCCCTTTTCGAATACCCACTTACTGACGCGTCAAACGATCGATCAAATATTCTTGAACGGTTCGGTGTTTTGGGTTGGCGACACTCGGATAATACAACTCGCTTTCAACATTCTTGGACTGCAGAAGTTCATGTAGCTTCAAGCCAAAGTTAGACGTGTGAGTGGGATCGCCTTGCCGCTGGCCGATCGCAGGCGTGTTGCTATAGAACATATAGATCGGTGGATCGTCACTGGATACCAACGCAAAAGGCGAGTATTCAGCGATCCAGTCGGTGATTGAATCTCGCTGGGCGAGGAAGGCGTCGAAGTCCAGCTCGAACTTATCCGAGCCCGGCTTGAAAATGCCAAATGCGTGGCTGCCGTACTTGCTGTTGGGCGTCCATTCCTTCATCTGTTTTGGATCCAACGTCGTTTGGGGGCGGATCGTCGCGGCGCAGAACAATCGAGTCGACTCTCGTGCCACGGGATCGGGACTGTTGGGGTCCGCCATATCATCATGAAACGCCAACCACAAGCTCGTGCAAGCACCAGCCGAACCGCCACAGGCCCCGATCCGTTCGGGGTCGATGTTCCACTCAGCCGCCTTGCTACGCACAAACTGTAACGCCCGTGCCGCATCGTCGGATGGGGCTTTCACTGGTGGCTTGATGCCCGCCGCCACGGCGTCCTGGATGTAGCGATATTGGACCGACACAATCGAGATTTTGTGTTCGAGCAACGAGGGCAAGATGCCCATCAAGTTCTTGTCCAATGGATCACCGCCGCGCCATCCCCCGCCGTGAATATAGAAAACCAGCGGAGTCGGCGAGTCCGATTCTGCACGCCAGAAATACAATTTCTGCTTTGGATGTTTTCCGTAACGCACGTTCGACTGGGTTGGCTCAGGCAATTTGGTGTCGGTCTGGGCTTGTGTCACGCCAATGCCGCAACACAACGAGATGGCCACCACCACGATCAAACGAATTTGAAAGTTCATGTTCCGATGCTCCGATAGAATTTCCCGAGCGTACTCAGCTGGTCGGGTTGGTTTTGAATGTACAGAGACGAGTTTTCTTTTGGGCCACTGGAAAACCACGCATATCGCTCGACATACGGAAGTTGCTCGAGGATCGGTAGCACTTGCCGCATGAACCAAAGATTCGTTGCCGCCGACATCCTGCGATCCTTACTGCCGAAATTGAGACCAGCAAATTCGGTAATCCAGATCGGCAAGCGATACTTCTGGAAGACTTGGTAGAGTAAATTCAGAAACGGCTTGATGCTGTTGGGGCCGTTGATGT
>CAXBHV010001877.1:0-1523 GCA_963974855.1 uncultured Rhodopirellula sp.
CCCAACGAAGTTGGGGGAGAGGTGGCAGAATAACTTCGCAGCCACTCAGCATGACAAGCCCAACGTTTTACCATTCTAGCGTCAGCCCCGGTTGACTTTAGAAACCTTCTCTAACGGCAAAACAGCTGATTAACCAAAAGACTTCGACGTACCTGCTTAACGCCATCTGCATTTACCGGTTGTCGCCTGCGAACGGTTTGTTAAATACATCCGTGTGCGGATGCATTGCATACCACGCGAACCAGAACGAATTCATCCATTGCAACGATGGGGCTGATTCAATCACACGCAACGAGTTCGTTTTTCGGTCAACTTGAATCACGATGGACGCCTCGCCCAATGAATCGCGAATCACTTTTCCCCCCTCACCTAGCTGAGCAATCGAATACGCTCGAGCCTGGCCGTTCTGGGTCCATACACCCAAAACGGGCGTCTTCGCAGGAAGCCAATCCTTCGATGGCGTCACCGGAAACATCAACCTTGGCGTAGCAAAATAGTTCGCATAAGGATTCGTCTGGTAGTTGCGGCGATGGCCTGTTTGGTCTGAGACCACTTTGGTTTGCGGGTTTCGCGTTCGCCAATCGGACCAAGTCGTCAATTCCATTGGCAACGCCTTCAGTTTCTGTTCTGCAGCCGGTCCCGTAACTCCCTGTGCTTTTACTTGTGACCAAAGACTCTCCGTTTGACCGCCACGATCGTACATCAGCACGTTGCTGTTGTAGAGCAAACCCGACACGCCAAACTCGCGTTCACCCAGCGGCGTCCTGCGATCAAACACCGCAGCTGAGTCGCACAGCGGACAATAGGTCACCACGATGGGTGTCTCGCCTATTCGGTCATTGATGATCTCGTGATGATTCAGGATTTTCAATGGATAGGCCCGAGATTCTTCTTGAATGACGACTCCCACGACTCGATCGTTGTCGTTCAAGTACAGAGCCGCATTAGGTTCGATCAGTAATGGATTCGACAACGCGGGGATTCCATCTTTCGGTGGCCCGCCCGAACGAATCTCTTGAACGGGTATCGTCGATTGACGCAAGTCAAAACTTTGGAGCGGCCCCGAAAACTGAACGCTCTTTAGATTCAATTCTGGAGTTGTTGGCTGACTTGGTTTTCGCGATTCTGCCAGCAGAATCGCGACAGATGCACCCGCAATGATTGCAACGTATGAAAGTCGAAACTGATTTGCTCTTGATAGCTTGACCATCGAACCTGCCTCGAAATAGGAGATATTTTGACTCTTCGCAGTGACCACCACTTCGAGAGTAAGCGGCGCCCTCGTTGTAAGTGTTTAACGGACGGGCATCCGTGAGGCAGTTCACGCAAGTCCGACTTCGATGGCAACGGTTTCAGAGTAGGGGGCGACGATTCGGCCGCGGGGCGCGGCAATGCATTCTTAAATGTCCGGAGCAACTCACGGCGTTACGCAACGCTGTGAAGCATTTTTCATAACCGGAATGCGTAAGTTTTGAAGTTGCGCTATTTGCTGTCGCGGAGCGACATATTTCGATAGCCTCGGA
>CAXBHV010001878.1:0-1520 GCA_963974855.1 uncultured Rhodopirellula sp.
CGACGAAGTGCATCGCAATGAAGGACATGAGCACGGCGGCAGGCAAGCAGATCGCGACCACGAAGCTGCTGCGAATGTGCAACAAGAATAGCAGGATGATGATGGCAGTGATGATGATCTCGTCACGTAACGCATGAGTCAGCGTCGCCATTGTTTCGTCGATCAGCCCGCTGCGATCATAGACGCCATGAATCTTCACTCCCTGTAACGCCGGTGTGATTGCTGCGATCTTGTCCTTAACGCGGTCAATCACAACGCGAGGGTTTTCCCCGTATCGCATGACCACCACGCCACCGACCGCTTCGGCTCCGTTGTAGTCAAGGGCGCCGCGTCTGAAATCGGGGCCAAGTTGTACTTGAGCGACATCGCTGACGCGAACCGGAACGCCGTCCCGCTGCAGGATAACGGTTTCTTCGATGTCGGTGATTGCTTTCGACTTATCACCGTCGGTGCCGAGAAACCCCTTGCCGCGGACAATGAATTCCATACCAGTTGTCTCGACGGTCTTGGCACCCACATCCAAGTTTGATCCCTTGATCGCCATCGCTAGTTTGTCAAGCGAGACGTTGTAGAAGCGGAGCTTATCGGGGTCGACTTCGATTTGATATTGCCGGACGTAACCACCGATGGATGCCACTTCGCTCACGCCCTCGACGGCTTGCAATTCATACTTGACAACGAAGTCTTGCATGCTGCGAAGCTCCGCCAGACTCATGCCTTCTTCTGGCGGCTGCAGCGTGTAGTAGTAGACTTGCCCCAGTCCCGTTGCATCGGGACCTAGTTGCGGAACAACACCATCGGGCAATTGAGATGCCGCGCTTCCGAGCTGCTCAGAAACACGGCTGCGTGCCCAGTAAAAGTCAATTTCGTCTTTGAATGTGACCTGCACAAAGCTGTAACCGAACATGCTCTTGCCACGCACGGATTCAGCGCCGGGAACAGCCAGTAACGATACACTTAACGGGTAAGTAACTTGATCTTCAATGTCCTTGGGCGAACGACCGGGCCATGGCGTTAGCACGATGACTTGGTTTTCACCGACATTGGGAATTGCGTCGATCGGTACCGCTTTGAATGCGAACCACCCACCCACGCTTAGCCCGATTGTTAGGAAGACGACCAGCCATGGCTCTTTGACGCAGAAGCGAATGATTAGATTGAGCATCGTAGACCTCCTTGATGATTCAAAATCCCAGCTACTAAATCCAGCCGCGCTGTTTGATCGTTCATTGCATCTCTCCCGATTCGTTTCCGAACCCGACCACTTTGAAGCTGACGGCGTTGCTAGCAGTGAGCGACATGTCCTGTACGGTTTCCCCACATGTCAGCATTTCGCTGCCCCAGTATGGGTTTTGCAATTCGCCACCGGGCTGCATCCAGTCGCCACCTCCGCCGGGAACCATCGGGCAATAATAGTGAGTCAGCTGTTTCGCCGTTTTCGGCCCGCGAGCTATGGTTGCGGCGTGCAACATGGCATGGCTGACGCTGCGGTAAGCTTCTCGGGCTGTTTCTAGCGATCC
>CAXBHV010001879.1:0-1519 GCA_963974855.1 uncultured Rhodopirellula sp.
ACGTACGTCTTGCGTCGTTGGGTCGACGGCGAGAACAAAGTACTCTCGCAATTGCTTACGGTCGTAATGCGACAGAGCGGCATGCGGCTTGTCGATCAATACGTTCAGCGAACGGCCGTCGAACAATTGAGCCACCTCGATCGCACTGAGTTGACGGTCGAAGCCTTGAAATGTGTCCACCTTGCCGCCGACGAAGCCACGGTCGCGGTAACGTGATCCGATCGCCAAGTCGTACTGGTCATTTGCTTCGTAGCTGTCCGCCCACGTGCTGATGTTTCGCGTCAAATGGTCTTTGTCGATTTTGGTCTCGACTGGCTTTCCATCAACGAAGATCTGTAGTCCCGCAGCACGACTCGATCCATCGTACGTCACTGCGACGTGATACCAACGATCCGCCTCCATTGGCTTCAGCGTCTCGACCGCAATCGCATCGCCGGGCCAAAAATGACACAACTTGGCACTCAGAATGCCTCCTTGGCGTGTTAGCTCGTAACCGATCGAACCCGCGTCATCCCAACCGCGTGATCGGCGGTAAATCACCGCTCTTTCATTGACTTCCGGCGACCAAATCCACAACGAGAATGAAAACGGATCGTGTCGTTCGAAGTGTCCGACTTCGGGAATTTCAACCGGATCCTCCCCCGTTAAAAGAATGGCTTTCCCGAATTTTCCATCGACTAGGGAATTCGCATTTGAACTGATTCCATTTTTCCCCCGTCCATTTACCAACGCAAAGTTCTTGGGGTCAACCTTTGGCTTTTGCGGCTTAGCATTTTGCGTTGCACTGGAATTATTCTTCAGGCCATCCTTTTTCACGGCGTCTTTGATAATCGGCTTCGCTTCGTCAAAGGAAAGTTCCACGACTTCGCCCGGCACCAACGTTTCGACTTCGCGAACTTTCAACCAGTCGGCGAACGTTGGATCGACATGAGTACCAAGCTGTTTTTGCCAGGCCGCTTCCGCTTCGGCAAGTTGCCGGTTGAGTATGTCTAGTTTTTGCTGTTGAACATCATCGGGCAGCAGCATTGCCGGTGTCGGTACTGCGTCGGTGAAATAGGAAATCAATCCGTTTTCGTCGATATTGTCAAAGAATGCACTGAGCGAATAGTAGTCCTTCGTCGTGATCGGATCGTACTTGTGATCGTGACAACGACAGCACTCCATCGTCAGCCCCAGCATCGCGGTACCCACCGTATGAGTCCGGTCCGAGACGTTCTCGACTCGAAACTCTTCGACCGACACGCCTCCCTCGCGTTGATGCGAATGCAAACGGTTGAACATGGTTGCCAGCAACTGTTCGCGTGTGGGGTTTGGCAATAAGTCCCCGGCCAGTTGCCAGGTGATAAATTGATCGTAAGGCATTCCGTTGCGAAACGCATCAATCACCCAGTCACGATAGGGCCAAGCGAAACGCTCGGTATCTTGTTGATACCCATAGGAATCGGCATAGCGAGCCACGTCCAGCCAATCGCTCGTCATCCGCTCCGCGTAGGCGACACTTTCGAGCAAGCGGTCCACG
>CAXBHV010001880.1:0-1517 GCA_963974855.1 uncultured Rhodopirellula sp.
CACGCGCGAGCGGCTCACTAAGTCAACAACCCGCAATCGCCAAAACGGCCAATTTGCTGAAAAGACTCCTGCCTAACTGTTTAGTACGTTACGACGCGCGCGGATGACGTCCGGCCGAACGATCGCATTCATTGATGCTTAAGAAACAGACAATCAGGCCCTCACGATTGAGCACTGATAAACAAAATATTCCACGAGTTTATCGTTCGGTGTAGATGCTTTGTGCATCTCGCCCATTCGTTACTTATACTGCGATTGCTGTAAAAATATCTCGCCGGCCCAGCCTGCCATCACGTCCACGCTATCGCAAAAGATTCCCCATGATTCGATTGTTCCATCCCCTACCTTATTTTTTGCCGCCACAAATTCAATTTCGCGATCGCGTCGCAGAGGAGCGTTCTGCCGCGAGTCAACTCGGCCGTTTGATGCTTCTGATCGTTTTCGCAATCGTCGTTCAGCTTGCCGGCACCGATGCCCTTGGGGCGGGGTCTCACGACCAACCGAACATCGTCTTCATCTTGGCGGATGACTTGGGCTATGGGGAACTTGGCTGTTACGGCCAGGAAAAAATCAAAACTCCCAACATCGATCGCCTTGCCAGCCAAGGGATGCGTTTTACTCAGCACTACACGGGTGCCCCCGTTTGTGCGCCGGCACGCTGCGTATTGATGACGGGACAAAATTTGTCGCATGCCCAAATCCGGGGAAATCGCGATTCAGGAAACGGACGCATCTACCCGGGCCAATGGCCGATCACCGATGACGCCGTTACCATTGCCGAAGTCCTGAAGGATGCAGGCTATGTCACCGGAGCGTTTGGCAAATGGGGACTCGGCCCTTCCAACACGTCCGGCTCGCCGATCAAACAAGGCTTCGATCGCTACTTTGGATACAATTGCCAACGCAACGCTCACAGCTACTACCCTCCGTTTTTGGACAGCGACGAACGCGAAGTCCAAATCAACCTTTACCCGATTCCTGGACATGACCGCAAACCAGAGGGCGAGGTAATTGCAGACGACTACCGAGCGAAGAATTATGCTCCGGATTTAATTCTTGCCGAGGCGACCAAGTTTATCGACAAGAACAAAAACAAGCCTTTCTTTCTGTACTTGCCGTTTGTGGAACCTCACGTTTCCATGCAGCCTCCGCAGCAATGGTTAGACCAGTACCCCGAATCTTGGGACGAAGAGAATGGGCCCTATCGAGGTGAAAACGGATACCTGCCACACCCGCGGCCACGTGCGGCTTATGCATCAATGATTTCGGATCTCGATGAACACGTTGGCACGATCCTCGAGCGTTTGCAGGATCATGGATTGAGCGAAAACACCCTGATCGTCTTCACCTCGGACAATGGACCGACGCACGGAGGCCGTGACCCTCGCTTTCATATTGGCGGTGCCGCTTGCACGTTCTTCAATTCGACTGGCGGGCTGCGAGGATTCAAAGGCAGTTGTTACGAAGGCGGAATTCGCGTTCCCTGTATCGTGAAATGGCCAGGCCACGTCAAAGAA
>CAXBHV010001881.1:0-1516 GCA_963974855.1 uncultured Rhodopirellula sp.
AAACGAATCTTAGGAACCTTGTCATGGCCATTGTTTTAAAATCAGAACGACCGTCGGATCCAACGAATGCCGCACGTAGCGTTACCGGTTTGGCAGGCTTCAACTTGGATGACCTCGCCGACGCCGGACGCAGCCGCATCGACGAATGTCGCAAACAAGTCTCCGCGATGCTGGATCAAGCCAAGAAAGACGCCGAACTGATTCGCAAACAGGCGCACGAGCAGGGCTACCAAGATGGGTTGGCCAAGGCCGCAATTGATTCCGACAAAAAGATCAAGGCACAAGCCGAAACCCTGGCTGCCGACTCGCTGAAAATCATTCACAACGCGGTCGAGCATTTGCATCGAATCCACGAGGATTGGATGCAGCAATACGCCGACTCGTTGACGGCGATCGCGATCGCGGCCGCAGAAAAAGTGATCCGCCGCCAACTTGCGGGCGACGAAACGATTCTAGTCCGCTGGGCCGAAGAGGCACTGCGAAGCACGCGATCGGCGACCCGATTGATCTTGGCCGTTCATCCGGAAACGTTGGTCAACCTCGGCCAAGTCTTTGACGAACTACTGGCGTCCCCCGATTTGCCGGAACAAACGACTGTGGAACCGGATGAAACCGTGGCTCTCGATGCGGTCGTCGTCCGTCAACCCGGCGGCGAGATTCGCGCGGGACTCGACGAACAATTGCTGCGATTACAGGAGTTGTTGGTATGAGTGCGGCAACGTTCAAGTACAAAATCAATCCGCCCAAGATCCATCAAGCGGAAACCGCGTCGCGAATCATCCGCGGAGCGATGACGAATCACATCACCGGACGGATTGCGGCGGTGCGTGGTGACGCAATCGAATTGGAGGGAATGACGGCGCCAATCGGTGCGATCTGTGAAGTTTGTCCCGATACTCCGAACAGTCGACTCGCTCGCGTGATCGGTTTCCAAGGTGTGCGGCCGATCATCGCGGCGCTAGAAACAATGGCTCCGATCGCTGCCGGTGACAAAGTGCGATTGGTCGGTGGCTCCATGAACTTGCGTGCCGGTGCATCGTTGTGTGGACGGGTGATCGACGCCCTGGGGCGTCCAATCGACGGCAAACCGCTTCCCGATGACTTGGCCCCTGTCGACAGCACCCGGATGGCTCCGGAATCACTGGATCGTCCTCCGATCGACACTCCGCTGCAAACCGGCGTTCGAGCAATCGATAGTATGTTGACGTGTGGCAACGGTCAACGACTAGGCATTTTTGCGGGTTCGGGTGTCGGCAAAAGTACTCTGCTGGGCATGTTGGCGCGTGGATCGAGTGCGGATCGCATTGTGATTTGCATGGTCGGCGAGCGCGGCCGTGAGGTCCAAGAATTTATTCAGCGAAGTTTGGGCGAAGAGGGACTGCGGCGCAGCGTCGTGGTGGTCGCAACGAGTGATCGGCCAGCGGCACAGCGAATCGCGGCAACCTGGACCGCGACGGCGATCGCAGAATCGTTTCGCGACGAAGGTAAAAACGTGCTGTTGCTGATGGACTCGGTC
>CAXBHV010001882.1:0-1513 GCA_963974855.1 uncultured Rhodopirellula sp.
TCACGGTTTGCAGCGCAGGGTTGGTGCACTGGCTGGCGACCGATTTCAGAGCCTCGGAAAGATCCACACCTGATTGGCTCATGATGGTGATCTGTGACAACATCATCACGATGTCGTTCTTCTTGATACGGTTACTTAGCGAAAACGATGCGGAGCGGACCGTTTTTACCTGGTCAGCCGTGATTTGCAGCAAGAACAAACCTTGTTGTCGCAACTGTGAACGCGCCTCGGCCAACGAATTCGCCTCGATATCACCAAGGGTGATTTCGCCATTTCGCTGTTTGGCTCGATATGAGTATTTCATGATAGGGTTCCTAACGGCTTAATCGACGAAAGCCACTCGCGATACTTCTTCGAGACTGACTTTGCCTTCCTCCGCTAAACGCATCCCTTCATCCACCAAAAACGTCCCGGACTTTTTCAAGTGCTGGTTACGAATCCCCTCGATATCCGCCCCTGCGGAAATGATTTCTCGCATTTCACGGTCAACGCACAACACCTCGTATAATCCGGTCCGTCCACGCGATCCGGTGTCGTAACAATTGCGACATCCTTCACCACGAACAAACGTGCGACGACGGTCCCCTTTGTATTGAAACGAATCCAGTATTTCGGGGCTAGGAAAATAGGATTCTTTGCAGGTTGGACAAACCATTCGCACCAAACGCTGTGCAATGACTCCCAACAACGCAGCACCAATTTTGAACGGTTCGACGCCCATGTCGCGAAGTCGCGTCACGGCGCTGAAACTATCGTTGGTGTGCAACGTGCTAAGGACCAAGTGGCCGGTCAAGGCAGCCTGGATGGCAACGGCCGCAGTTTCCGCATCGCGAATCTCACCGACCATGATCACATCGGGGTCTTGCCGCAGAATCGCTCGCATCGCACCGGGGAAAGACATCGGTTTGTTGCCGCCCACGGGCACCTGAACGATTTGGTCGAGGTCATATTCGACTGGATCTTCGACGGTCACGATATTCCGTTCCACTGACTTGATCAGCTCGAGTGCTGAATAAAGGGTCGTCGTTTTACCGCTGCCGGTAGGTCCCGTGACCAAGACTAAACCGTGCGGTCGATGCAACATCCCTTTGATGTCGCCCAATAATTGAGGAGGAACGCCCAATTCATCTAGGTTGAATGTCACGTTTTGGCGATCGAGAACACGGATCACGACCTTTTCGCCGTGATTGGTTGGCAGCGTCGACACACGCAAATCGATTTCGCGCCCCTCGACGGTTAGGTGAATACGTCCGTCCTGAGGGATGCGGTGTTCGGCGATGTCAAGTTTCGCCATGACTTTGAGCCGCGAGATAATCGCCGGATGAAAATCGCGGCGAGGTCGTAATGTTTCGCGCAACATACCATCGACGCGGAAACGCACCGATGTGCATCGTTGTCCCGGTTCGACATGAATATCGCTCGCTTTTTGGCGAACCGCGCTGACAATCATGTAGTTCACGAGATTGATGATCGGGCTGCCGTTTGCCAGCGACTGCAAATCAGCAATATCGAT
>CAXBHV010001883.1:0-1513 GCA_963974855.1 uncultured Rhodopirellula sp.
CATTTGGAAGTTGTGGAGGCCGACTACTACCGCCGCGCGATTGTGATTCCCCTCACAGGAGGCTGTCTTGGCTGAAACGAAACGCATTTGCAACGCCACCAAGGAAAACAATTTGCTGGCTTAGTAATCAGCATGCCGCTTCGCACGAAAGATCAACAGCATCCTGCTCATTCCACGTAGACCGCTCTATTCACTCTTCTCAAACACGGCGAAGCTTGTGTTGGTCAGATAGTCTTCGAAGGTTTGCTTCATCGCGACCATCGAGTCGTGCAGTGGACAGGGGTCTTTCGTTCCACACCATCCGGGACCGTAGGCGCACAAGCCTTCGGTCTCGCGTTCGAATAACACGGCGACATCTTTGAGTGAAATCGATGCGGGAGGCCTGGCCAAACGGTAGCCACCGCCGGGGCCTGGTGATCCGCTGACCAATCCGCCTCGCGACAACTCGGTCATGATTTTGGCGACCACAGGGGCGGGCAAATTACGGCTCTTGGCCAGTTCCCGAGACGACGCGACGAGGGTCGAGTCGGAATAGAGTTCCGCCAAGCGGCTCATCACGGCGATCGCGTTTTGGGTTGTCTTTTGTTGCAGCATCTTTGCTCTTCATGGTTAACGGCCTGTGGCAATTTGTATCAGAGGCCAAAATCAACGTTCTATTGCTTGACCTACGGGCATTTACAACAGTAAAATCGCGATTGCGGAAATGCAACTCCGTAATTCGCGAATCATCGCTTTGCTCCAAATCTTTGCACAAAACCGCCCTTCGGGAGGGAATCGCAATGGCTGGTAGTCTAGGGAATCGCCGTCAGTTTCTGTTTCAGCTCACCATGGCGGGGGCTAGTGCAGCGACCGTCAACGGTTGGGCTCGAGCCGCGGTTCAGAATATCGAACCGCTGACGGTCGACAACCCGTTGGGCAGTTACCCGAATCGCGATTGGGAACAGTTGTATCGTGATCTGTATAAGTCCGACTCAACGTTCACGTTCTTGTGCGCTCCCAACGATACACACAATTGTTTGCTCAACGCGCACATCAAGAATGGCGTCGTTACTCGTATCAGCCCGACATTTGGTTTCTCCAAAGCCACCGACCTTGCGGGAAACAAGGCGAGTCAACGTTGGGAACCACGCGTGTGTCAGAAGGGTTTGGCATTGGTGCGCCGATTCTACGGCGATCGTCGTTGCAAACGTCCGCTGGTCCGCAAGGGATTCAAGGAGTGGGCCGATGCTGGTTTCCCTCGCGATCCTAAAACGGGCGCCGTCGACGCGGATCGCTATTTAAATCGCGGTCGTGATTCGTGGGTCGCTGTGACATGGGACGAAGCTTTTGAGTACAGCGCCAAAGCGATGAAGAACATCGCGGAAACGTACTCGGGCGACGAAGGCAAGGAACGGTTGCTGGCGCAGGGATACGACCCGCTGATGGTGGACGCCACCGAAGGGGCGGGAACTCAGACATTGAAATTCCGCGGCGGCATGGCGGCTCTCGGTGCGACACGAATCTTTGCCCAGTA
>CAXBHV010001884.1:0-1512 GCA_963974855.1 uncultured Rhodopirellula sp.
CGAGTCATTTGCAGACGCTGTACACCTTTGACGAAGGCCAGGGCGATATCGTAAGTGATCGTTCTGGCACGGGGAAGCCTCTAGATCTGAAGATCCAATCAGCGAAAGGCGTTGACTGGAAAGACGGTGCATTAGCCATCCGTTCTTCGACCTCGATTATTTCTGCTACTCCCGCCACAAAAATCATTGACTCGGTCAAGCGGTCCGGCGAAATCACCATCGAAGCCTGGATCAAACCTGCGAACGTTTCACAAGCGGGACCAGCGAGAATCGTTTCGCTTTCCTCGGATACGAGTCAACGCAACGTCACGCTTGGGCAGGAAAAAGACATCATCGATGTCCGCTTACGGTCGACCAAGACCGATCGCAATGGTCTGCCCTCGACGTCCAGTCCCGGCAAGTCGCTGCAGACGAAATTGACTCATGTTGTTTTCACTCGCGATCGCAAGGGATCGGCGACGGTCTATCTGAACGGACGGAAAGTTGCCAACCGAAACGTTGCGGGCGACTTTGGCAACTGGGACGCAAAACATCGGCTGACACTCGCCAATGAAGCCACCGGTGACCGCCCATGGATTGGTGAATTGCACTTGGTGGCGATTTTCGATTCCGCGCTCTCTGAGCAGGAAGTGAAGCAGAACTTTGCGGCGGGATCAATACCAAGTCCCCCCAAACCTCCGAGCTTGGCGTCGGTTTCAGCGAGCCTCTTCAACCACGATGTGGCTCCCCTGTTCGCCAAACACTGCTTGGAATGTCACGACTCCGCTATCAAGAAGGGTGAATTGGATTTGTCCAGAAGGACTGCAGCGCTGGCGGGTGGTGAGAGCGGCGAAGTGATCGTGCCAGGGAAATCAGCAGACAGTCTGCTTTGGCAATCAGTGTCGTCCGATGACATGCCCAAGGATCGCGCTCCGCTGAGCAATGATGAAAAGGCCGCACTGAAAAGCTGGCTCGATAGCGGAGCGGTCTATTCAGTCGATCGCATCGATCCCGTGATCTACTTGCACGGCGGAGGCAGCAGCGACGTTTGGGTACAGCGGCTAACGGTCACCGAATATATCAGCACAGTTCGTAGCGCCGTGGGGGTCGATATCGCCAAGGAAACTCACGAGATTCTACCGCCGGACTTACGAGCCGACGGATTTCGCAACACGGCATACAACCTGAGCGTCGATCTAAAGCACGTCGAAGCCTATGCACGTTTGGCCGAAATCGCGGTCCAACGCATGGATGTGATGAAGTTCGCGGCGAGGTTCTCAAAGAGCACCAAATTGTCGACCGATGACACGATGCGTGACCATGTGGCAGCGATGGGAAAATGGTTGTTCCGTGGACCGCTGAATGAGCGTGAGATCAACGCGTACAGCGGCATCACGACCACGGTCGCCAGTGCCGGGGGTGATTTTAAGCAGGCCATGACTTACACGATCGAAGCGATGTTACAGTCGCCTCGATTCATCTATCGAATCGAACGCCAGAATGACGCAAGTGGCTCACGCGCAGTCGACTCCT
>CAXBHV010001885.1:0-1510 GCA_963974855.1 uncultured Rhodopirellula sp.
GCTCTGAAAGAGAACCCGCCACAATTCGAAATCGGCGATACCGTTGACGTGCACTTGAAGATTCTTGAAGGTGCAAAAGAGCGAATCCAAGTATTCAGTGGCGTTGTCATCGGTCGCAGCGGCAGCGGTTCGACCGAAATGTTCATGGTTCGCCGCATCGTCGCGGGCCAGGGTGTGGAGCGTAAGTTCCCCGTCCACAGCCCCCGCATCGAAAAGGTCGAAGTCAAACGCAGTGGCGTGGTTCGCCGTGCGAAGCTGTACTTCCTCCGTGATCGCGTTGGTAAGGCAGTTCGCTTGAAAGAGCGTCGCCGCAGCTAAACGTAGCATAGGCTTCCAGCCTGTGAGCAATGTGGGATAGGCTTCCAGCCTGTCATCGGCCTGAATTCAGCACACGCTATCGGCCTGTGCTGTTCATTGCCGACAGACATCAAGTCAGCCCCCACCCCGCGAATTTTAAACTAACGAAGCGATAGAGCGTCTAGAATGATGCTCTGTCGCTTTTTTTGTTTACGGAGGGCTGCTGCGGTGCTGACGCTGCTGAATCGTCTGCGTGATCGCTATCTCGAATACCGTTACGGCGTGATCGATTTGTCCGCGCCGGTGGGCAAGCGGGGCGAGCAGGCAGCGGCACGGCTGCTGCGGCAAAAGCGATTGGTGGTGGTCGCCGAAAGCGAATCGGATCGCGGTGGCGAGATCGACTTGATCGCTGTGGACCCCAAATCGCGAGTGATCATTTTCGTCGAGGTCAAAACGCATTCGACGACCAAACCAGGTCATCCGGCTGACCGGGTGGACGAAGCAAAGCAGGGCCGGATCACGCGTGCGGCGCTGAGGTACTTGAAGCGAAAGAAGTTGCTCGGTTCACGATGCCGATTTGACGTCGTCGCGGTTTGGTGGCCCAGCGGATTGGCAGAGCCTGAGAAGATCGAGCATTACGAAGCCGCCTTCGAAGCCGTCGGCGATTTTCAGTTGTTTTAGTAGCCCCGACAACATCGGGGGGAAATGACGCGGAATCACGTTTGACTGGTTATACTGCGGAGACATCTCGAACGATGAAAGTGATCGTTTGCATTGTTGCGAGATGTAAGCCGATGGAATTTCAAAGAGCACCATGACGACCGATACTCTGAATGACAATGATGTCGATGCAATCAATCGACTCGCCGAAATCAGCCAACAACTGCGAGCCGAGTTGGCTCGTGTGATCGTGGGTCAACAGGATACGATCGAACAATTGGTCGTCTGTCTTTTTGCACGCCGTCACGCGTTGCTGATGGGGGTACCCGGACTGGCCAAAACGTTGTTGGTAAGCAAGTTGGCCGAAACGATGTCGCTGGACTTTAGCCGCATCCAATTCACTCCCGACTTGATGCCGATGGACATTACCGGCACCGATATCTTGCAGGAATCGGATCATGGGCGGCGTGAATTTCAGTTCGTCAAAGGACCGTTGTTTGCCAATATCGTGTTAGCGGACGAAATCAACCGCGCTCCACCAAAAACGCAAGCC
>CAXBHV010001886.1:0-1509 GCA_963974855.1 uncultured Rhodopirellula sp.
TAATTCAATCCGTCGTTGGCGGTAGGGGCGGAAGACGCGATTCAATCCGGGAAGTGACGGGCCCCCTTGGGTGGGTTAAATCATATTAGCTAGATTTTGAACACGGCATAGGCTGCCAGCGAGCATCCTTTAGGGAACCTCACTAAGGGCCTACGGAACAGCAACGCCGAGGGGATGGCAAGTTCAGTCGGATTCGGATCCGAGCTTTATTGTTGATTCCCCCGCAAAATGAAAGTTCGTCATCAAAATCTCGGGAAGAATTCCTGTCAGATATTTTCAGCGGCGGGAATTCTCGATCGCATGAGAATTCGTTAGATTTTTACGCAAGCCAACACGGACTAAAACCGGTTTTTGAGCGTCTTTTGCGGGGTGAAATGCCGGCTGGCGGGCTGTTGGAATGGGAGATGGCTAGCAAGGTGGACAGGCAAAAAGTAAAGTAATTTTTAGTGGATGTTAAAGGTCAGACGCAGAAACACCGATAGGATGCGTATCACCGACTGCAACAACACGATTGTTCCAGTCAGAGGATCTTGACTAACCCGCAAACATTTCCTAACTTTGCGGCAAATCAACTAAGGCGACGTGGCCAAGTGGCTAAGGCGAAGGATTGCAAATCCTTTATTCGTGGGTTCGAATCCCACCGTCGCCTCTTTTGCAGTAATGCAATTTTCTTTAGCTCGCCGACACCCATTCTCAGTCGGCCTCAGCAGTCAGCTAGTCGCAACGCGACGGTAGGTTAAATCCCCAGACGCGAGTCCGGGGAATAACGCACCCATCCAGCCGCATAGTCGCAACGCGACGGCAGGAGTGCCGCGATGGTTTGCCGTACCACAGAGGAACGGTTGCACCTTGTTTCGGACGAAGGCACCGTATTGCGTGACATTGTGTGCGGCGTTCTGTCTGGACACATGACGTCGCGTTGCGACTGCCCCGATCGGGTTTCGTCCCGCAACCACGGACTGACGTCCGTGGCTAGCACTTGTCATCACTTCGCGATTCTGAAAACTCAATCGCGATCGATATGGGGGTTGGGTTTAAGGAGATGACACGGCTGACTTTTGCAACATGAACGACGCCAAGGTCGCAAGTCCGGCGTTTTTTGCCACCGATAAATGGCGAACCGCCTGAATCGACCAGGCACCCGAAACGATCCTATGTTCGGTCCGATTGATGCCGCTGTTGACCCGAACTAGGTTTTCATCGGAGTACAAACCCGAAAGAGCGTTTGGCTTAGCGACGATCAAGTCGACGGTTTCTTCCGCATGCCGGATCGCTTGCTCAATACGATCAACGTCGTGGACAGCGGATTGCGGTGCCAAGACCGTCACCTTCGCCCAGGCCTGACACCATGTCGCTCGAATCACGACACCATCATCCATCGTACGGCGATACTCGATGAACCCAGCGGCCAGAGAGCCATCATTTTCTGATTCGCTAAATCCGGCGTGCAGAAGACGCGTTTGAATGTCGTCAGTTTCGATTCCAAGCTCAACGAGAGACGATGACGAA
>CAXBHV010001887.1:0-1508 GCA_963974855.1 uncultured Rhodopirellula sp.
AGGCAATCGCAACCAATTCCGCACGCTTCCATCTCACACGCAGCGAGCGGCTCGCGAATTGGCATGACAATTGCGTGGATTAAATAATCATTACAACATCGAACCAAATAATCCACGGTGTAGATGGAAGGAGGGTAAAGTCATGCCAGATGGAAAACGCAAACGCCGGCACAGCCAGAATCGTGCGAAGCGAGCGTGGTACGCCTATCATCGTGCCGTCCGGTTTAATCACCGCTTCGGCTTGTTGAGTTAGAGCATTTTCAATTCGAATGTAGCGTTCGTCGCGTTCGCGGCAGACCACGTTCTGCAGAACGCAGCTACGGCTTGAATCCCACGCCACTTCCAACATCGATTGATGCCATCGATCGATTTCAAAAACGCGACGGCGAGTAAGGTAATGCATCGATGTGAGTCTGTTGACCGGTGACCAACTCTGCGATCAATCGCCCTGTACAAGGCGCCAGACTCAAACCCAACATATTATGCCCGGTGGCCAGAAACGCATTCTCCAGATTGGGCATGGCGCCGATGATCGGCAGGCTATCCCAAGTCATCGGCCGCCAACCGTACCAAGTTTCTTTCGCTTCGCCATCGACTGATGCAACGAGGTACGGGCGTGCTGAATCGCGAAGTTGTTGGATTCGCTGCTCGCGAATCGAAGTGTCGTAGCCAGAGAACTCCATCATCGACCCGAGACGCAGCCCGTTTTCGAACGGCGAAACTCCCACCTTGTGTTCTGGAAATAGAATCGGATGACTCGGCAGGCATTCGACTCGGTTCATTGTTACCGAGTAGCCTTTTCCAGGCTCAATTGGAATAGGACACTGTAGTTCATTCGACCACCGTGTACTCCATGCCCCCATCGCAAAGACATAATGCTCGGCCTGCAATTCGCCCTGTGTCGTCGCAAGGTGGGTGATGAATCCAGCGTTTTTGTGGACGCCTGTTAATTCACATTGTTCGATAAATTGCACCCCTTTGGCACGTAAACGCTCAGCCCATTGCTGGTTCAATCGGTCCGGTCGAACAGACGTGTCATTGGGATAGTGGAACGCGCCAGCGAGCCCCGGTTTTAATCCCGGATCAAAATCAGCAAGCCGATCTCCTTCGATCCGGTTCGCCGAAACGCCGAACTGCTGCGTCAGCATCCTGTCGTTTTTGGCAAACGCATCCATGCCACGCTGCGTCCGCAATACGTACAACAGCCCGTTCTCTTTCCACTCACAATCCAGAGCCTCTTCCTGGACCAGATTTCGATATTCGTTCATGGAGGCATCGAGGATCGACTGCAGGTGTTTTCCTGCAGTTAAAACTTGACGGTGATTGCAGCGCCGGGCGAACTGCCACATCCAATTCCACATCGCCGGGCTGAGTCGCGGCTTCACCCGAAACGCGGCCTGTGGATTGAACAGAGATTTTAATGCAATGGCAAACGCCCCTGGTTCGGTCAACGGCGGCACATGGCTCGGGCAGATGTATCCGCAGTTCCCATGCGAACAGGCTGACGC
>CAXBHV010001888.1:0-1506 GCA_963974855.1 uncultured Rhodopirellula sp.
CGTGCAAATCGAGGTCGTTGACTTCAGCGCCAACAATGACAGTGAAACTGCCGCGAACCGGCAAATCCTGGTGGGGCCACGTCCGGAATCGGACCGATCATGGCAATGCCAAATCCATCGTGATGGCAATCAATGGAAAATTGGCTCACGTCCTTTGTCATCCAGCGTTCAGAAACGACATGGATTGCAAGGACCGATTGATGATGCGTTTATGGATCGATTTATCATTGTCGCCCCCAGCGGCAATGGACTTAACCCCGAGACCGACGCATGGGCAAAATCGGAATTGGATCATTTGGTGCGTGAGTGGCGTCGCCAATTTCGCGGCGATGCGATCGTCAAAACGGACAGCCAAATTAGCGATGAGGACATCGCAACAAGTCATCTAATCGTGTTCGGAGATCCCTCGAGCAACGCGTTCCTCAAATCGATCCATAGCGAACTTCCCATCACCTGGTCCGAGGACGAAGCCAGCCTGATGCTCGGGGCCAATGACAAACGCGTTGACGCTGCTCATCACGCACCTGTGATGATCTACCCGAATCCCAAAAACCCGAATCGTTATGTGGTCATCAACAGCGGGTTTACGTATCGTGAGTACGCCTATCTAAACAATGCACGCCAAGTCCCCAAGCTTCCCGACTGGGCGATCATCGACATCCGTACGCCTGCGAACTCACTGTGGCCCGGCAAAGTCGTCGACGCCGGATTCTTCGACGAAGCTTGGAAGCTAAAGTAGATGTAAAAAAAGGTGTCCGTGTAAAAAAAGGTGTCCGACACCTTTTCTACCCGCCAAACCACCCAAACCACCAAAAAGGTGTCCGACACCTTTTTTTGAGGACACGATATGCTCCCTGTTAGCCAAGTGATTCGCGACCGGCGGACGATCAAACCGACGCAGTATTCGGACCGTGATGTAGATGAAGCAATCGTTCGCGAACTGCTCGAAAATGCGAACTGGGCACCGACGCATGGTATGACCGAGCCTTGGCGATTCACCGTGTTCAGCGGCGATGCTCGAAAGCGACTGGCCGAATTCTTGGCCGAGACCTACAAGAGTCTGACGACCGAGGAATCGTTCAAGCAAAAGAAATACGACGGGATGCGAGTGAATGCAACTTGTGCTCCGGTCGTGATTGCGATTGGCATGAAACGGCAAGCGAGCGAAAAGATCTCGTTGTTGGACGAGTTATTGGCCGTCGCTTGTGCCGTGCAAAACATGCACTTGACCGCAGCGGCGCATGGACTGGGCGGTTTCTGGTCGACCAATGTTGCCGCTACCAGCACGCAGATGCGAGACTATGTCGGGCTGGATGAGAACGACCAAGCTTTGGGCTTGTTTTACCTCGGTTACCCTAAAGGCGATTGGCCCGCCAGCAGTCGCGGAGCGATTGAGGCCAAAGTTCGCTGGGTTCGCGAATGAGCGACGGTGGATGCAATGACAGGCTGGAAGCCAATTCCGTTCGGCACTTAGGTTGCAGTACAGGTGTCACGCCGTGGCATTGT
>CAXBHV010001889.1:0-1505 GCA_963974855.1 uncultured Rhodopirellula sp.
GATCGGTCGGCCTTCCTTCATCGTGACGACGACTTTTTGCAGGTCTTCTATGCTCTGGACACGGCCAAGCCCGCGAACGAGTAATTCATTTGGCCCCTGTTCGTCCAGATAGCCTCCCGTCGCGTTCTCGTTGCTGTTTTGAACCGCTTTTTTGACTTCGTGCAAAGCGACTCCGAACCGCAACATGGCGTCGGGATCGACCAACACCTGAAACTGCTTGCGCCCTCCGCCCATCGTGAAAACTTGCGAGACGCCAGGGATCGTCAGCAATCGCTGGCGTACGACCCAGTCGCCGAGCGTTCGCAGTTCAAGCGGCTCAGTCGCACCGTCGTTGCTCCACATTCCCAGCATCAGGATTTGACCCATGATGGAGGAAATCGGCGCGAGTGTTGGTTTGACGCCTTCGGGCATTCGTTCTTGAACGAGTTGCAACCGCTCGGCGACGATTTGACGGTCGTTGTAGATGTCCGTGTTCCAATCGAACTCGACATAGATGACCGAAATACCGACCCCCGACGCACTGCGAACAGCCTGCACTCCGTTTGCTCCGTTGACCGCCGTTTCAATGGGGAACGTCACGAGCGTCTCGACTTCCTCAGGTGCCAGCCCCGGTGCCTCGGTCATGATGACCACACGAGGACGGTTGAGGTCGGGGAAAACGTCAATCGGAGCCTGCATCGCCTGCCAAGTCCCGAATCCCACAAGGAACAAGGCAACCGCGATGACGAGCATGCGTTGCTTCAACGCGAATCGAATGATTGAATTAAGCATGATGTGGCTCCTTAGTGGTTGTGGCCCGCGTGTGGATCAACTCCACCGCCAGACTTGTTTTTGAGAGCCATTTGCATTTGATGAGCGCCGCGCATTGCAATGACGTCACCGGGGAACAGCGAACCGTCATTGTCGATCACGGCGGAATACTGATCACGGTATTTCACATGGACCGGCACGCGATCAAAGTGGCTGCCGTTTTGCTGAAACACGAATGTTTCCGCTCCTTCGCTCGCCACCGCCTCGACAGGCACCACGATTTGGTTCGGCATTTCTTCGACCGGTACTCGCAACTGCATCCGTTGACCGGGAACGTAACGCCATTCGACGTAGCGATTGCCGTTAGCACGATGATCTTTGGCGACTTCGTTGGGAAGGCGAACGTAAAAATTCAATGTTCGCGACTGAGCATCGACTTGATTGGCGAGATAAGCCATTTCCAAGCCCTCGATCACACGGGATTCGGAGCCTGGTTCTTCCAAGATCGCGTCAACCGCCCAGCCATTTTGGGACGCTTTCCGAAGTTGCTTGATGTCTTGCTCGAACGCAAGTCCTTCGATGAACAGTTCGTCGTAGTCGGCCAAGACGCAAAGTGTTTCACCCGCGTTGATGGACTGACCTTTGTGTACTGACAGGTCTTGCAGGATCAATGGTCCAGTGTGTTTGGTCTGGTCGTCCTTGACGAAACTCGCTTGAACGACATGTTGGGTCAATCGCAATTCTTCCTCGCCGTG